>JAMONT010000066.1 GCA_027066455.1 Candidatus Altimarinota bacterium | reverse complement strand
CTAGCATATCAAACTCAAAGTTTTCTTTGTAATAATGAAGTAGAACCTTTTTTTGCTTGCTTAATTATTTCAACAGCTTTTTCTATGATTTCTGGTTCTTCATCCATATCTCAATCATAACCTTCCATAATACTTCCTTCAAAATTACTTTTTCAATTAATAATTGTAGAATCTTGCATTTTTTCTAAAGTTTCAGGGTCAATAGTTAATTTTAATTTTTTTACAACCTCTTCAACCTCAGCTGTGTCAACAAAAACTCATTGTACCCTTTTTGGAGCAACTGCTCAAGTTGGATAATATAACATATCTCACATTCAAAGTAAATCTTCTGCTCACATTTTATCTAAAACAGTTCTAGAATCTATTTGACTAGCAACTGTAAAAGCAACTCTAGAAGGAACATTTGCCTTAATTAATCAAGTCAAAACATCAACTGAAGGTCTTTGAGTTGCAATCATTAAATGCATTCAAACAGCTCTTGCCATTTGTGCAATTCTTGCTATAGCTCATTCAACTTCCTTTTTATCTCAGCTCATCATCAAATCAGCTAATTCATCAATAATTATTACAATATATGGTAATTTTTCTTTTTTAGAAACTTTTACATTATATTCTTTTAGATTTCTAGCTCATACACTAGTTGCTAAATCATATCTTCTAAGCATTTCAGCAACAGCCCATTTTAATGAATTCAAAGCCTTATCTGGAGAAGTTATAACAGGAACAAGTAAATGAGGAATACCATTATAAACAGATAATTCAACTCTTTTTGGATCAACCATTATAAATTTTAATTCATCAGGAGAAAATTTGTAAAGCATAGAAATAATAAAACCATTCATTCAAACAGATTTTCAACTCCCAGTTTGCCCAGCAATTAACATATGTGGCATTTTAGTCAAATCTCAAACAACACAATCTCAATTTACATCTTTTCAAAAAGCTAAAGGAATATCTATTTTTGAAGATTTAAATTCTTTTGAATCAATTAATTCTTTCAAACCAACCATAGATCTATTTTCATTTGGAACTTCTATTCAAACAACTCATTCTCAAGGAATAGGAGCTTGAATTCTAATACTTTTTGCATGTAAAGCTAAAGTTAAATCTTTTTTCAAATTTTCAATTTTATTCAATTTTACTCATTGATTTGGTTTTAATCTAAACTGAATTACAGTTGGCCCAACTCTATAACTTTCCATTTCAACACTTATTCTAAATTGTAAAAGTTTAGATTGAATTTCTAGCATTTTGTGCTCTATATCAGTTTTATTAAATTTTATTTTTCATCATCTACTAGAAAGTAAATTTATACTTGGTAATTCCCATTTTCCTGAATATACAGGTGTTTTACAATCTTTTTCTTTTTTTTCTACTAGTATTTTTTTAGTTTCAGGTTTTTCAAGTGTAATTTTTTTAGAAATATCTCCAGTATCAAGTTGTTTTTTTTCTTTGTCTCTTTTATTTTTTAATTTTTCTTTTTCAAGTTCTTCTTTCATTTTTTGAAGTTCTTCTTGTTTTATTTGGAATTCATCTTTTTTAACTTGTTTTTTTAATCAAACTTTTGTCATTTTATAAACCTCTTTTTTAACTTGTTTTCTTTCTTGACTTGCTTTTTTAGCTCAATCTTGAATTTTTTCTCACACCAAATTCAAAATTTCCATATAAGAAATTCTAAATAAAATATAAAAAGAAACTAAAATTCAAATAAAAAATAGTAATATAGAAATATTTTTTGAAATAACTCAATCAAGAAAATTATATAAATTAAAATAAGCTAAATATTCTGGCTGAAATAATCAAGCTAATGTTGTGACAGAAACAAAAAATAATATTAGTCCAACAAGTCTAAACATATCAAAATGTTGATTTTTTTCCTTAATTAAAAATAATCAAAGAATTATTAAAATAGGTCAAAAAATTAATTTATAATATTCTCAGAAACTTAAAACTAAAATATTTATAAAATTTGTTTCAAGTAAAGTTCAAGTTTTAGCCATAAAAGCAACAACTCAAAAAAATAAAAAAAGACCAATAAAAATTACCTTTTTTGTTTTATCATCAAAAGTTAAAGATTTTTTTGTATATTTTCTTGTCATATTTTTTTATTAAATACTAACTCATAAAATAATTTTTATCATTGCCCAAGCTACAAAAATAAGTACAACTCAAATTATTAAATAAACAAATCACATCATTGCTTTTTTAAAAATATCAGGAGTTCATCTTCATATAACTAGTCTAAATCAGATATAGAGTAAAACTCAAACTACAATTACCCAAAGTAAATTAAAAATACTTTCACGAGCAAATTGAATTATTTTTGATAAAATTCCTGTTCCTGTTTCCCCTTCACTTACTCAAAGTTTATTTACATCACTTAACTGCATTTCAGCATGTGCTGGATTAGCCATTCTTTCTTCAACCAAACCATCAGCCAATTCAATTGTTCATCATGCTGCTGCCGGAGCAGGATTATCTCAAGTTAAACCATCAGCCAAATCAGTATGTGTACCTCCATGTCAGGCATTAACAGGATTAAAATTTAAAAAACTTAAAAATAAAATTAAAATTAAAATAATTTTTATTAGTTTTAAGTAGAAATTAACTATTACTTTCATATATTTTTTTTAAAAAAATATTATAATTAATTTTATTATAGTCAAAAAATCTTTTTTTAAAAATTTTTCTTTTAAATAATTTTTCTTTTTTTTTAAAGTTAGTTTTTTTCTTTTGAAATTTTTGATTTTTAATCAGAAGCAATAACTAATCAAATCACTTTTTTAGCTCAATTTTTTTTCAAAATTTTTGCCATTTCATTCAAAGTTGCTCAAGTAGAAATAATATCATCAACTATAATTATATTTTCGTCTACTATTTTGTCCACTTGTTTTTTATTTATTACAAGGGATTTTTCTAAGTTAGACAATCTTTCTTGTCTAGACAAAAATTTTTGAGCTTTTGTATTTTTTATTTTTTTGAAAATATTTTTTTCTAATTTTATTTTTAAATTTTCTGAAATTTTTTTTGCTAAAATTTTTGCTGGATTATATCATCTTGTAATTCTTTTAAAAAAGTGCATTGAAGGATAAATAATAATATAATCTTTAAAACCTCCCCTAAAATTTTCAATAAATTTTTCACTCAAAATTTTTGCAAAATCTTCTGCTATATCTTTTTTAGAATAAAACTTAAAATCTTCTATCATTTTTTTTATTACAAAATTTTTATAATGACTAAAAATAATTATATTATCAAGTTCAAAAAAAATATTTTCTTTTTCTAAAATATTTTTTTTACAACTTTTATGAATTTCAAAATTATTTGATTTTTTTTTGCATAAATAACAAATAGAAGAAAAATTTTTTAATTTTTTTTGACAATTTTCACACAAAAAATTTCATTCTTTTTTACAAGAATAACATTTTTTTGGAGCAAGAATTTCTTTAAAAAAATCTATAAGCATAATTTATTATCATAATTTTTTATATTCATATTTTGTAGCCTCTTTCTCCCCAAAAAGGGAGAGAGAATTCAAGAGAGAGGGAATAAAAAGGGGAAATTAACTCTAATTATTAGGTTTTATTATTTCCTCAATTTCCTTAAAAATTCTATAATTTTATACTTAATTTTTTTGTTTATAAAAATATAACTTTCACTTACTTTTTTTGTATTTTTTGTTAATTTTAGTTTAAAATCTGTAACTCAAGCAAGAGGAGAATTTTTTTCTTCTGGAGAAGCTATTCATAAAAAATCATATAATTTACTAGGATATTTTTTTGCATATTTTATTGCTTCCCATTGAACCAAATATGGTGCCATTAAATTCCTATATTTTTTATCACTTGTTGAAGCTCAATAATAATAAATACTCACAGTTTTATCAAAAATAAAAATTCATCAAGCTATTATTTTTCCTTCAAATTCAGCTAAAATAAGTTTTGAATTATCAAGAGTTTTTAAAAAAGTTTTATAATATTCAAAAGAATTTCAAAAAAAATTATCTCTTGAAGTTGTTTCAAGTATTAAATCATAAAAAATTTTTATATTTTTATCTGTTTTATTATAAATTTTTACTACAACTCATTTTCTTTCAGACAATCTAATATTATACCTTCATTTTGGTTTCATTAAAGCCAAAATTTCATCTTCAGTTTTTTCTAAATCTATAAGTGCAGTATTTGGAGTAATAAATTTTTTATAATATCATTTTATAAATCATTCATATTCTTCTCTAATATTTATTAAAGATTTTAAATTATCTAAACTATCAATATTATTATAGTCTAATAATTCAATTTGAATAAATAAAGCTTTTTCTTTTTTACAAAAATTTTTTAATTTTTCAACCAAAGTTTTATTTAATATATTTTTATCTAATCATAAAACAAAAAGTCCATATTCTCACATACTTACTTTTCTTTTTTCAATAAAAATTCAATTTATTTCAAAAAATTCTGAAACTTGTCCAGACTTTTTTAGCATTTCTTGCCATGATTTTGTTTGCCAAATAGACATTTATGTTTAATTAATAAATTCAAAATAAGGTTTCATTATTACATTTTTTTCATCTATTTCTAGTTTTTCTAATAATTCTACTAAAAATTCATATTTTTCTTCATTATCAAAAGTTACATCTAAAAATCTTTCTCAAGTTTCAAAAATATCTACACAAATTAAAACTCAATTCAAATAATAGGTAACTCTATTTTTTACTAATCTTTTTTGATGTTTTCAATATAATTCTTCGAAATTATTAAAAATATCTACATCAATAAAAAAATTTATTATTGATCTGTTATCAAAATTATCTTCATCAATATCAGGTCATTTATAAGTCAAAATATATTTATTAAATCAAGTGTGTCTAATTCTCAAAATTTCTCAAGTACTTAACAAATCTCTAGTTTTTGCATTAAAAAAGTAGTCTGAAACAAATAAATCTCAAATATAATTTCATCACATAGAATGTACAAGGTCTGAAACTTTTTTAGAACTTATTCCTGAAATATTGAACTTCATTCTAGTTTCAGAGTTGTTTGCTCTAATTGATTCTGTTTTTTCATTATATTCATTAGAAATAATTAAATCAGCATTTTGTTTTGTTGGCTCTATATATTTTTCATGCATAGGTTCAACAGTTTCTAAAAAATAACTCAAAATATCTTTTGGTTTATCTCCAGTTCTAGTAACATCTCTAAAAATTCTTCTAAGAACTCTTCCATGCATTCAAATATCTACAAAAATATTCAAAGCCCCAAGTTTTGCTAATTCTGGAACCAAAGCAAAAAGTCATTCAGCTATAATTATTTTTTTTGGTTTAATCTCTATTTTATCAAAAACTGGTTCTGTTTTAAAATCATATTCAGGAATTTTTACAGTTTTTCAATTTTTTAATTCTGCTAAATGTTCAACAAATAAATCTATATTCAAAGCTTCTGGTTGGTCAAAATTTATATCTTTATTTTTTTTCATAAATTTATGTCCTCTATAATAATTATCCATAGAAATTATTTGTGAGCTTTCAGGATATAAATCAGTTATTTTTTTTGCTACAGCAGAAGTTTTACCACTTGCACTTCCTCAAGCAATCAGAATAATCAAAGGTTTTCAGTCTTTTATGTTTTTTAATTTTTCTTCAATAATTAAACTAGTTTCCAAAATTCATTCTTCCAAATCTAATATTTTTTGCATTTTTATATTTTTTTTATTAATTAAATATATTCATAATAGTTAAATATTATTATTAATAATAAGCATTTTTTTTTAAAATCAAATAAAATTTGAATTTAAAAAAAATTCTGTATAATATTAAGAAAGAATTTTAGTAAAAAAAATAATTTTAACAAAAAAATGTATAGTTCAAGTATTAATATTTCTACTGAAAATAAAAAACAATTGATAAATAAAATGAATATTTTTTTAAAGGCAAATAAATTTATTTATTGTAAAGCATTAAAAAGAAAAATAGAATTATCTAAATTACCAGAAGCAATTATTAATAGAAAAGATTCAGCAACAGCTAGATTAAAAAGATTTTTTGTTGCTATAAATATTT
This sequence comes from Candidatus Altimarinota bacterium, assembly GCA_027066455.1. Taxonomy (GTDB): domain Bacteria; phylum Patescibacteriota; class Gracilibacteria; order BD1-5; family UBA6164; genus JAMONT01. The sequence goes on along the minus strand of JAMONT010000066.1, from coordinate 23,061 downwards.
TGAAATGAGAAAAAGAATATAAAAAAAGATTTAATAATAATTGTTTTGAATATGAAATTATATGATTTGATAAAAATTGAGTAAGGGTTTATATTCATCTTCGAGAGAAAAATAATAGGTATAAAGATAAAATTTTATATTTTATTTCTTGCTATTAAAAAAAATCCCCCCTCTAGCATTAAGGGGCAATTTTTATGAATCTTTTCTTTTAAAAGGAAGTATTACCATAAAAGAACCTTCTAAACTTACTAAAATGTAATACTATTATATTCTTAAATTACTTTTTGTCAAAAACTTTTTTTTCTATATATTTAGAGAGTATCTGAATAACTAAATTTTAAAAAAATAATTCTAAAATAAAAAATTATGTATAAATTAAAAGAAATATCAAATAAAGAAACTTGGAATAATTTTGTTTTTGAAAACAATTTTGCTTTTTATAGTTTTCTTTCTAGTTGGGAGTGGGCAGAGTTACAAACTTTGTCTGGAAAAAGAGTTTTGAGATTTTGAATTTATGAATTTGAAAAAACAGGTGTTTGAGAAAAATTAATTTGAATTTTACCTTTAATTGTAAATAAAGCAAAAAGATGAACTTATTTATTTTCTCCTCATTGTCCTTTGATTTTGAATTCTGAAAAACAAATAAAAATTTGAGACCCTTGAATTAGGGAAGGTTGAAAAATTTTAGAAGCTGAAACTAGAGATTATTTTTTTGAAATTTTAGATTCAATTTTAGATGAATTAAAAGGTATAGCTTCAAAAATTTGAGCTAATTTTATTAGATTTAATTCTCCTGTAAAAAATACAATTAAAAATAAAAAATTTTTTGAAAAACTTGGTTTTATAGATGCTCCAATGCATGAACATGCAGAAGATACACATTTACTTGATTTAACAAAAACAGAGGAAGAACTTTTGCAAAATATTAAGAAAAAAGACAGATATTATATAAATAGAGCAATAAAAGAATGAGTTCAAGTATTAAAATGAAATTCTCCTGAGCAAATAAAAAATTTGACTTCTATGCATTTAGAACATTCAAAAAAAGTTTGATATCACCCTTTTTCAGCTTCATTTATAAAAAATTTGTATGAAACTTTTTGAGATAATATAACAACAATTTCAGCTAGTTATAATTGAAAAGTAGAAAGTATTTTGATGACAATTAAATTTTGAAAAACTTGTGTTTATTATATTGCAGCTTCTGATATAAAATCATCTAAATTTTCTCCAAATTATCTTTGTCAATGGGAAGCAATAAAACAAGCAAAAGCTGATTGATGTACAACTTATAATTTTTGGTGAGTTTCTCCAGACCATAATCCAAATCACCCAATTGCTTGAGTTACAAAATTTAAAAGAAAATTTTGAGGTTATGATTATTCTCTTTTGCATGCTCAAGATTTGATTATTTCTAAAAAATATTGGTTCAATTTTGCAATTGAAACTTTTAGAAGAAAAAAAAGATGATATTATTATAAAAAACCTGTTTAAAAAAATTAGAAAATATAAAAAAAATATATTATTTTTAGAAAAAACTATTATGTAAAAAAATTTTTAATTTTTTCTTCTAAAAAATATCATACTATAAATAAAACTCATAATTATAAAAACACTGAAACTAATAATGAAAAAATTTTTTAAGCTAATATTTATTAGTAAAAATTCAATTCAAAGTTTTGTAATAATTAAGCTAGATAAATAGGGAATTATGTAAAAATTAGAAATATAATAAAAAATTATATTCAAAATAAAACCAAGAAAAAATATAAAGAAAAAATATAAAAATCAGATTTTGAAAATACTAAATTTTTTTATTCAATCAAAAAATAAAATATTATAAATTTTTCTTTCTATTTCAAAATATGAAAAAATTATATAAATTAAAAAAATTATAATTATTAAAATAATTATTGCTGAAATTATTCAAATTATTTTATTGAAAAATCACATTTTTTTATTTATTTCAGCTTTAACTTTTTCATAAGAAATTATTTTTATTCCAGAACTTAAGCTAATATTTTCTAATTGTTTTACATAATTTTTATTATAGACTTCAACTATTATTTTTATAATTTTTGCTCTTTCTAATTTTTTTCAGAAAATCTTTTTATCCAAATATTTATTATTTATCACAATTCAAATAAGTGGAGCATCAGCATCTAAATCAGCAATTTTAGCATTTTTACAAAAATTATTTTCTATTTCAAAAAAACTAGATTTATTTAAACAAAGTTTTATAGGCAGTTTTGAAATAGTTTGTTTAGTTAAATGAGGAAAAAAACTATTTCAAGCTAATTCTAAGTTATAAATTTGTAAAAATTTTTTTGAAATAAAAAGAGGAATTTCTTTATTTTGTTCTTTATCTTTTTTTTCTAAATTATTTTTTTTTGTTGAATTAGGATTTTTTTCTGAATTAGAATTAGAAAAAGTTTCTTCAAATCAGTATAAAAAAATATCAGTTTCTAATTTATTTCATAAAAAATTAATATTCAAAGTTGAAGGAATTTTTGGAAAAAAATAAGTTTTTATGCTTTTTATATTTTCATCTTTTTTTATTTTTTCATAAAAATTTTTCATATTTTCATCATCTTTTTTGAAAAATGCATCTTTTTTGTTTGAAATAATAGTTATTTTATTTGGATTATCTAAGCTGGAATTATTTTTAATTAAAAAGTTTTTAGAATTTTCTGTGATAAATAAGCTAAAATTAATTGTAAAAATAACTACAAAAAAAATAAAAAGAAGAAAAAAACTTCTAAGTAAATTTTTTTTTAAAAAAAGAATTATTAATTTTATGTTCATAAGATTTTTTATTTTATATTTTTTTTATACTTAAAAAATTATTTTTTTCTGAGTTCAAATAATGACTAGAAATTATTACTAAATTATTTTTTGCATAATCTTTTTCAAAAACTTGTAACTTTTTTATAAGTTTGGAATCAAGCCAACTTTCAGGTTCATCAAGTAATAAAATTTTTGGTTTTAATAAAACTGATTTTACCAAACTAACTCTAAGAGCTTGTCCTCAACTTATCTCAGAAACTTTTTTATTTAACAAATTTTCTATTTCAAAATATTCAAGCAAATATTTTTTCCAACTTTTATCTATTTTTATTCCAGTTAATTTTGCCTTTAAATCTAAGTTATCTTCTACAGATAATTCATCAATTAAATGCAATTGTTGATAGGAAAAACCTATTATTTTTTGTCTAAAATTTATTAAATTTTTTTGTTTATATAAATTTTTTCATTCAAAAATTATTTCTCCAGAATTTGGTTTTAAAAATCATCAAATAATTTTTAAAAGAGTAGTTTTTCAGCTTCAACTTGGTCAAGTTATTGTATAAAATCCAACTTTTTCAAAAGAAAAATTTAACTTTTCTAAAATTTGAAAGTTTTTGTATGAAAATAATATATTTTTTAGTTCTAAAAACATTTATCTAAGTTATTTTTATAAATTTTTCTTATTATAATATTTTTTTTTAAAAAGCAAAGGGAAAATATTTTTATTTTACACAAAAATATAGAAATAACACTTTTGTGTTATTTCTATACTTTATACACTACTTTAAAATATCTTAAAGATAATTAAAAATAAATTTTTGTATTAAATTCTCTATATGCAGATCTAATAATTGCAGATTCTCTAATTTGTTTTTTAGATTTTGCTTTTTTATTATATCTTTCACTTCTTAGTTTTGAAACTATTCTTGATTGAAAAAAAAGCTTTTTATATCTTAAAACCATTTTTTCATTAGTTTCTCCATCATTTTTAATAGTATAAATCATATATTTCTATCTCTTACTATAAATTAAATTATAAATATTGAACATTAGACAGTTTATATATATTTTTTTAAAAGTCAAAATTAAATTTTTTTTTATAATAAATAAAAAACATTTTTATTTTTCACATTTTTTATTATAATAAAATCTATATAAAATTAATTAAAAAAAATATGGATTTTAAATTGGAAGAAATACTAAAAAAATATAAAATAAAAGCTAAAAAATCTCTTTGACAAAATTTTTTAGTTTCTGAAACAATTTTGGAAAATATTTCTGAAATTATAGAAGTTTTTGATAAAAATATTATTGAAGTTTGACCTTGATTTTGAGCTTTAACAGAAAAAATTATTGAAAAAAAACCTTTGAGCTTAACTTTAGTTGAACTTGATTTAGATATGATAAAAATTCTTGAAGATAGAATTCAAAAAAAAGAATTAGATATTTCAGAAATAAAAAACTTTGAAATAAAAAATTGTGATGTTTTGAAGCATATACCTTTTGAAAAAAATTATTCAATAATAGCTAATATTCCTTATTATATAACAAGCCCAATTTTGAGACATTTTTTATATAATATAGAAAGTACTCCAGAAAAAATGTTAATTTTAATGCAAAAAGATGTATGAAATAAAATTTTGGAAATTTTTAATAAAAAAATAAGGTCTTCCGTTTTAGCACTTTTTATAGCAAAAAAAAGCTATGTTTCAGAAAAACTTTTTGTTTGAAGTCATAATTTTATTCCTGCACCAAAAGTAGAATCAAGTGTTTTACTTTTTGAAATTCATAAAAAGTTTGATTATGTAAATGATGAAAAATTTTTTAAAATTATAAAAATTTGATTTTCAGCAAATAGAAAAAAACTAATAAAAAATTTGGAAAAATGATGATTTCAAAAGGAAGAATTAATAAAAATTTTTAAAATATTAAATATAGATTTAAATTCAAGAGCTGAAAATTTATGAATAGAAAAATGGTGTGAATTAGTAGAAAAATTGTAGAAATAAAAAAAATCTTAAAAAATCTTTTGATTTTTTTTCCAAAAAGGTTAAAATAAATTAAATATGAGAATAATTCTCATATTTAATTTATTTTAATAAAATTTAAAAAAAATGGAAGATTTTACACCTTTTGTATTAGCAAAAATTGATAATGAAGCTCCTAGTTGGGAAATGTCTTTTTATAATCCTGTAGATGATTCTGATGCTAAAATGTCTAGTGAAGAGCTAACTTGAAAATGGTATGTTTTATTTTTTTATCCTGCTGACTTTACTTTTGTTTGTCCAACTGAAATGAAAGATTTAGCTGAACAAAAAGATAAATTTGAAAAAATGTGAGTAGAAATTTTACCTGTTTCTACTGATAGTATTTTTTCTCATAAAGCTTGGGTGAAAGAAGAAAAATTAATGGAAAATTTTCCTTATAAAATGCTTAGTGATAAAAATTTGGAAGTTTCTGATTTTTATAATGTACTAGATGAAGAATCTGGTATGGCTGGAAGATGAACTTTTATTGTTGATCCTGATGGGATTTTGAGAGGTATAGAAGTTACTTCTTGAGCTCAATGAAGAAATTCTTTAGAATTAATTAGAAAAATAGAAGGTTTACAATTTATGAGAGAAAATCCAACTCAAGCTTGTCCTGCTAAATGGGAAACTTGAGATACAACTCTTACTCCAAGTATAAAAATTGCTTGAGAAGTTTTTGAAGCTTTACAAAAATAGAAAATTCAGACAAAAAAATTACATGAAAATAAAAATTAGATAAAATATTTTTTTATCTAATTTTTTTGTTAACAAGGTTTTAACTCTTTGAATATTTTTCTTGAATATAAATTTTTTTTATTCCATTGCATTTCTTTCTATTTCAGTAAATTTTTGAGTATGTTTATTAAACATAAGTTCAATATTTCAAATTGGTCAATTTCTATTTTTTCTTATTAAAATATCAGTAACTCCTTTTCTTTCAGTAAATTCATCATAATATTCTTCTCTATAAAGCATTGCAATAATATCTGCATCTTGTTCTAAAGATCAAGATTCTCTCAAATCTGACATTATAGGTCTTTTATCTGGTCTGGTTTCTAGTTGCCTTGAAAGTTGAGAAAGAGCAATTATTGGAGCATCTAGTTCTCTTGCTAAGGCCTTTACTCATCTTGAAATTTCTGAAACTTCCTGAACTCTATTCATAGAATTTCAATTACTCATTAATTGTAAATAATCAATAATAATCAAATCAAGTCCAGATTCCATTTTTAATCTTCTACATTTTGATTTCAAATCAGTCAGATTTCATCAAGCTGTATCATCAATATAAATATTTGCATTTGATAATTTTTCCATTGCTTCTCATATTTTCATAAATTCTTCATCTTCTAATTCTCATTTTGCCAATTTCCAAGAATTTATTCACATTGCACTAGCTATCATTCTATCTGTCAATTGTTCCTTTGACATTTCAAGAGAAAATATTGCAACATTTTTTCATCTATATCAAATATTTTGAGCCAAATTTAGAGCAAAAGCTGTTTTTCACATTGAAGGTCTAGCAGCTAAAATAACCATATCTCATCATTTTAATCAACCTAATTTTGAATCTAAACTAGGAAAATCAGTATGCAGTCTATGAGATTTTACCAATTCAGGATCTGCATGAATTTCAGAAAATTCTTCATATCTTTTTGATAAAATATCATTTATGTGAACAAGTTTATTTCTAATAAAAGTTTGTGTAACAGAAAAAAGTGATTTTTCAGAAGTTTCAAGTAATTTATTTATATGAGTTTCCTCATCATATCAGGCTTGAATAATTTCATTTCAAGATTTTATTAACCTTCTCAAAACAGATTTATTTTTTACAATCTGAGCATATTCAAAAATATTTGCACTAGTTGGAACTATTTCAGTTAATTCAGCTAAATAAATCATTCAACCTATTTTTTCCAAAGTTTTTTTAGCTTCCAGTTTTTCTTTTACAGTAATCAAATCTATAGGTTTTGACCTTTCATAAAGTTCCATCATAACTTCATAAATTTTTGAGTTATTATCATCATAAAAATCTTCACTATTTAACATATCTCAGATAATAATAAATCAATCTTTATCAATCAAAAGGCTTCCCAAAACTGATTGTTCAGCTTCTAAATCATGTGGTGGAATTTTTAACATATTTTTTTAAAATTAATTTTTTTAATTATTTTTTTTCTTCTGTTGTTTCTTTTATACTTTTTTCTATTGCATCAGGAGAGGTTTCCTCTAAAATTTCTGTACTCTCAAAAATTTCATCAATAATTGTTTCTTTTTCCTTATTATCAAGTAAATAAATTTCAAGTTTATGAATTTTGTCTTTTATATCAAAATTATCATAAGGTTTCAAAATTAAAGCTTTTTTATAAACTTCCAAAGCTTCTGTATAATCTTCCAATTTTTCATAAGTATTTCAAAGTAGAATCAAATTTTCTAAATCTTGTGGTTTTTCTCTTAAAAATTCTTTTAAATAAATTTCAGCTCATATATAATCTTTTATAGCATAGCTAAGGTTTGCAAGCATATTTATAACTTCAAAATCATTTTTATTTATTTTATAAGCTTTTTTATAAATTTCTGTAGCTAAATCATATTTTTCCTGATTAGAAAGCAAATCTCATAATTTTTTCATTACTAAAATATCATCATCATGAACAAGTAGTAAATCTTTATAAATATATTCAGCCTTCATAAATTCTTTTTCATGAATATATATTTTTGCTAATTCCAAATTTAATTCTTGATTAAATTTATCTATACTAAGTCATTCTATTAAAAAATTTTTTGCTAATTCATATTCTCAAATTCCAGTATTTACTCTAGCTTTTTTTAATAAATCATTTATATTTATTTTATTTTCATAAGATAAATCATCTTTTTTATAAATTTCAGCATGTTCATTTTCATCAGTTTTTATTTTCATTATTTTTGGAATCTCAGCTTTAGCTTCTCTTGATTTTTTAAAAAATAAATTTTTAATTCATAAAAAACTAAAAAAAATATTTCCTAAAAAATAATAAAAAGAATATAATAGACTAAGCAAAAGTATTATTATTTCTAACCTTAAAAGACCTATATTTAAATCCATATTATAATTTTATAAATTAATTTTTATATTATAAAAATCATTATATATAGTTTTTTTTATTTTTCCAATTTAAATTAAGGAAAATATGAATTAAAAAAACAGAAGGTTGAAACCATCTGTTGACATATTTTTTTTATAATTTTAACATTCTAATAATTTTATCAAAAATATTTAGTTTAGCATCATTTGTTTCTTCTAAATAATCTCATAAAATATTTTTTAAACCTTTAGTTGTTTCCAAATTTATATCTAAATCTAACATTTTCATTCAACTTTTCATATATAATCTAAGTAAAATAGGGTTTCAAACACTATCATATATTATAGAATATCATCTTATTCAAGAATAATCATAAAAAGAATTTTCAATAAAAATTCATAAATTTGTTAATTTTACTTTTACTTTTCCAGATGAATTACTTTCTATAAAAAGATAAAATCCTGTAATTAGCATTATAACAAAACTAAGTCAATATTGTTTCATTATAAATCACCAAATTACAATTCAAATAACTAATGCTAAAGCAATAGTATACCAAAATTTTCATCTATTTTTTTCTGTAGAAAATTCCCAAGAATATAGAGTTTCTGTTTCTTTCATAAATTTTTTTAAGAAATATTTTCTAAAATAAATTTTACTATAACCCAAGCTAAAGCAGCTAAAGCAAGACCTCAAAGAGCCATTAAAATAGTATCTTTTCATTGAGTTTTATTGTCACTAAGTGCACCAAAAGCAACTTGATATGCTCAAATTATTACAAAAATAAGAGCTATTGTTGCAGCAAAATATAGAAAAAAATCTATCATATATCTAATCAAACAAGCAAAATCAGCAAAATGAATATTTCATTCTCTAATAGCTTGTTCAGTTTTATCACATCAACCTAAAAGTCAAGTATTTGGAGCAGCTGCTAGAGAATTTCAACTAAGAAAAATTCCAAATAGTATAAAATGTATTTTTTTCATTTTTTATTTTTTAATATAATAATTTATTTATCAGCCAAATCATATTTTGTAGTATCACCATCAAAATCAGATTTTGCAATATCAAGTTCTGGATTATAAGAATCTACTAAAAGTTTTATAAGATCTTTTTTTTCTAAAGGTTTTGATTTTATTCAAATAGCATCAAGAGCTGTTTTTACATTATTTGATCTACTTATTACCTTTTTTTTCATTTCTAAAAATTTTGATAATTGTTCTTTTATTTTTCATTTACTTACTCATGGATTAATAGCCTTAAAAAATCCTGTAAACATTCAAGCTAAACTAGTATCTTTTACTGTTTTATTTTCTTCATAATCAAAAGGAACAATTATATAAAAATCTTTTTTCATTATTTGAGCAAATTCTATTAATTTATTTAAATAATCAATATATTCATAAGTTTGTCTTTGTAATAAAGAATTTTTTTGGTTTATAGCTAAACCATTCAAATTAGCAATATATCATTTAATATTTAATTTAGAAGATTTTACCAAAATTTGAACTGGAAAATCTAGTGAATTCAAAAATCTTTGGTATGAAACAATAATACTATTTTGTTCATCTTCACTTTTTAGTAAAAAATTAATAGCAGTACATTTCATCACAACTCTAACACTATCATCTTTCATAATTATAATATTATCTCTTATTTGAGAAAATGGCAAATATCTTTGTGTTGTATTGTCAGGGATTGTTTTTTTAGAAGTTTTTACTCACATTTTTATAAGGTTTAGGTTTAAATTGTTATAAGGTTTAGCTTAAAAATTTTATTAAAGTTTACTTAAACTATCTTCAGCTTTTCTAAATTGTTCTTTTTTATCTTCTATTTCAACTTTTGCAGTTTCTTTTTTAGAAGTTGTAATATATCATATATCTATAGGTTGAAAACTATCTATTCCATTTTTCCAAATTCTTTCTCTTGTATTTATTAAATATCTCAAACTAGCCACAATAAAAGGTAAAAATGTCATTTCATAATATTTAAATAATGCAACAACTAAAGTAATAGAAAATATTAAAATAGATGGAATTAAAGCAATTCATGGTCAGATACTTTGGGATACAGACTGAAAAATTTGGTAAGATACAAATCATCAAAAAAGGATTATGATTAGTTGTCTAAGACTTAATCATAATAATATTGGATCTTCATTTTCTATTTGTACAGGAATTTTATATTGCATTTATTATACTTAAATAAATATTTATTTTATTTTAACATATAAAAATAAAATTTACAAATTTTTTATTTCAAAAGTTTTTTAAATATTATATTTGTTGTTGGAATTTCTGAAAATTCTGAATTCATTTCTTTTAATTCTTTATTTTTTGTTTTTAAACTTTCTAATTTTTCTTCTATATTTTCTGCTTTTTCTAAAGGTCATTTATCTAAAAATAAAATTCAATGCAACTTATTTTTTAAATCTACATAATGTTTTTCATAAATATAATTTCATTTATTTTCATGAATTACAAAAAATGTAAAACCTTTATTTCAAGGTAAAACTCTGGCTGTATTCCAATAAAAAATATTATATTGATTTTTTATATATTTTGTTAAATCTTTTATTTCTTCATCACCATTATAGCTAAAAAATTCATTCAAATTTTCAGTATCAATATCATCTAAAAAATCAGAAGTTTCTTCCTTTACATATAAATTATAATTTATTTTACTTATAATCCCATTTCATTTAACAACAGCTTCTCAAAATTCTGAAATTGCTGATAATTTTGAATAATCAAAAATTTCTTTCTCAACTTCTTTTTTTTCTACTTTTTTTTCTTTTTTATTTTCTTCAATTTTTTTCTCCTCCTCTTGCTTTTCTTTATCTTCTTCTTTTATTTTATCTTCCACTTTTTCTATCTCTTCTTCTATTTCTATTTTTTCCTCAACTTTTTTTTCTTCTTTTATTTTTTTTTCCTCTTTTTCTTTTGGAATTTCTCTATTAAATCTATCTCATACACTTCATTTTTGATAAGTTTTTTCTTCAGGGGCTTCTACTACTTTTTCTTCTTCTTTTACTATTTTATAACCAAGACAAGAGTTTAGTAAAAAAACTAAACTAACTAAAATTAATATTTTTGTGAAACTTTTTTTTGTATACATAATTGATTATTTTTAGGAAATAAAAAAAGTTTATATAACTTATTATCATTATATAAACTTTTTTGTTTTTTTCAAATTTTATTATTTTAAAAGTTTGCAATCTATTTTAAAAGAGTCATCTAAACCAAGTGGTAGGATTAGTGTTTGAAAACCTCTTCTATTTCCCTCCTCACAAATTTCATCTTTCTTTTCTCTATCATATTCTACATGAAATACAGGTTTTTTAGCTCTTATAAATGGCATAATTTTTTCACATTCATTGTATTCAAAACATTCTTCATTTATATGAAAATCAAAATATGGCTCAAGTTCTGCAATTTGCTCAACATCATTTTTAAGTGCAATTCCAAGACCTCTTTTATGAGCTTCTTTAGATAAAAAAATGTTATATTTTAGTTGGTCATCATATGTCAGGGGAAATCCTGTATCATTTGTATAACCATCAACATTATCAATTTCAACTCCATCAAAACCTTTTTCTTTAGCAAAATCTAAACGCTTTTTCATAATATCTCTTATATTTCCAGATCTTACATCTAACCATTTTTCATCCCATCAAGACATCTTTTTTCCTATTATTGGATTTTTAAATGAGTTTGCATCTGTTCTCCAGTCCTCATAAGAACCAGCTGAAAAATAGGCAATAACTTTTTTTCCTTTTGATTGAAGAGTTTTAACTTGTGAAATATTTGTATCAAAAAGATCAATCACATAAACATCTACATCTTTATTCAAATCAATTTCTCATTTTAACTGCCAATGCCAAGTTGTATTTATATTTGGTTTATACCAATCCTTTTTTTCTTCTATTATAACTTCTTTAGAATTTTCTATAGCTTCATCAACTGTAGTTAAAAAATAATTTAGTATTTCAAGTAAATCTTTTTTCTTTTCATTTGTAGCTGGTAAATCTTTAGTTTTTTCTATTGCAAGAGTTAATGTACTAGTTATTGTTCACTTTAATTCATTTAATTTAATTGTATCTCATTGTTTATTAGATACAATTATATTTATAAAAGATTTTAATTTTGTTAAATCTGCTGCTTTTGAAAAAGATGCAAATCAAAAATTTAAAATTAATATTAATAAAAATGTAAGAATTTTTTTCATAATTTTTTTAAAAAAAATATTATTTTCTAGGTAATGGACTAGAAATAACTTTATTACCAGAATTTCTAGCAACAGTTGCTCATCACCATGATGTTACAACCAAATGAAATTGTCAGTAGAATTGATTATCTAAAATTTCCATATTAGGTCAAGTAAGTTGATATGCAAAACCTGTTTGAGAATCATTTTCTCTTTTTCAATCCCGTATATAAGAAAATTTAAATAAATTATGAATATAGTTATCATGAAAAGATGAATTACTAGATCAAGCAAATTTTCATCAAAATAAAGTACCTTCTATTTCATTATTAAAAACTTCAATATATTTTGCTCAACCAGATGTATTAATTCACATAAAACTATTTTTAATATAGTTATTTTTTATAATTCAATATGATGCTGTTCATTGTGTAAAAATTCAATGTTTAGCTACATCACTCACTGTATTTCAATCTATTGTAAAATTACTTCAACCACTATATCAGATAGCCATTCAAGAACTCTCATCTGATTTTGCAGGATTAGGATCAAATTTAGCTCTTCATCTTTCTTTTGCTCATATATCTTTTATATGAAGTCATTTTATTAAAAAATTTTTAGCTGATCATGTAACATGAATACCATGACTTTTATTCATAACATTATTTCAATCTATTGTAAAATCTTGTAAAACTATATTTGTTTTACCATTTATTTTTATAATTCAATGTACTCAAGGTCATTTGTATGATAAAATAGTTTTTCAAGCTCAAGCTCAAATAATTTTTGTATTACTATTAGGAGTAATATTTCAATTAATATTTATAGTTCAAGCAGGAATTATTATAGTTCATCATCAAGCAACAGCAGCTCTTAAAGCAGATTCTGTCATTGAACTTATTGTAGTGGTTTTAGTTGTATTAAAATTTCTAAATCAATAATTAGCATATTTTTGTGTTCAATTTAAAGCTACTCTAGCTCATACAGTTCAATTTCATCATCATAAATTTCCTCCTACCTCAACAACTTCTTTAGGATTTTCTATAGCTTCATCAACTGTAGCTAAAAAATAATTTAGTATTTCAAGTAAATCTTTTTTCTTTTCATTTGTAGCTGGTAAATCTTTAGTTTTTTCTATTGCAAGAGTTAATGTACTAGTTATTGTTCACTTTAATTCATTTAATTTAATTGTATCTCATTGTTTATTAGATACAATTATATTTATAAAAGATTTTAATTTTGTTAAATCTGCTGCTTTTGAAAATCATATTGTTCAAAAGCTAAAAATAAATACAAATAAAATCATAAAATATTTTTTCATAAAATTAATTTATTTAGAAAATAAGAAAGTTTATATAACTTATAATCATTATATAAACTTTCTTATTTTTTTCAAATTTATTATTCTTTTTTAACAGATTTTTATATTATATTCAATTTTTTTGTGAATTTTAGTTAGCTATTTTATTTTGTATAAAATCTAAGTTTTTTTAATAGACTAAATTCAATATTTCAAGTAAATCTTTCTTTAATTTTTAGACAGTTTATAATATAACATTATTATCTTTAAAATTTGAGTCTATTTATAGCTTAATTTTAGGAAATTTATTTTTTTCAACTTTATTTTCTTTTTCAATTTTTTTAGGCTTTTTTTCTACAAAATCATAAATATCTTTCAAATTCTTTTTACATTCAATTTGTTTTGCTACAGGGCAAAAAATAATTTTTTTGGAAAATTTTAAATCAATATAAAAAATATTATCAAATTGTTTTTTATTATTTAAATAAAATAAAACTAATTTTTCAAGCTGTTCTTTCATACTATCATCCAAAGAAAATATCAAAATTGTATTATTTTTTAACACAATATGTGCCTCCCTTTCTAAAACAAAATATCTAATTTTTTCAATACCTACATTTGCTATATTTTCTAAAACTGCAGTTTCTAAATATTTTATTAAATATATGTAAGATTCTTTAAAAATTATTTTATAATCCAATATTCATTTGTAATTTAATTCTTTATCAAAAATATCAACTGTGAGTAATTTTTGATTTTTTTCAAATGGAACCAAACTTCAATTTCTAAGAATAAAATAATTACTTCATTCAATATTTGTATTAAAAATAGCTTTATAAGATTCCAAATCAATCCTTAATGTATTTGGAAATAATCTTTTAATTTTTACATTTTTAATATTATTCTGATATTTTTTTAATTTTTTTTCAATATCTACTTTTGATATAAAGAAAATACTTTTAACTCTAAAATCTCCAACAGCTTTATAAGATATATCAACATTAGTAAATTCATCTTTTGGTGTTATTAAAATATTTTTTACATTAAAATAATCAGAAAAAAATAAAGAATAAATACTCAAACTTATCAAAATAATTCAGACAAAAAAATAATAACTATAATGATTTTTTTCTTTATTGTGATATTTATCATAATAATCTTTTAAACTCAAATCTTTTAAATTAAAATTAATTTTAAAATTAGAAAATTTTTTCTTTCTTTTTTTTATAAAAGTTGAAGTTTCAGGTTTTAAAAATATTTTATTTCTTTTAGCTCTATGATATTTTTTAAATTTTTTATTATTAAATTTATGTTTTATTTTATCAAAAAAGTTCATATTTTTTAAATTTTTTAAAGAAATTAATATATTATTTTTTATTTAATTTTTCATTTAAATTATCTTTCAGATTTTTCTGTAATATTTTTTTATCATTTTTTTCTAACTCTTTAGAAATATCTTTAACTATAGAATTTATATTTTGAGAAGTTTCTCATGAATTATCTGATCTAAATCTAATTTTAGGTAATCTTCTAATATTTACTGATTTATTAAATTTTTTTTGAATTTCATAATTATATCAGGCTAAAAATTTGGCTAATTTTTCAGGATTTTTAATAGCACTTACAAAAACATCCATATATGATAAATCTGTAGAAATTTTTACTCAAGTAATTGTTATTAATTGAAATTCTAATTCTGCTTCTCTTCCTATTGTTTCAAAAATTATAGCAGGCAAAACTTCTAAAGAAATTCATTCTAATTTTTTTAATCTTTCTTCTTTCATAAACTTTTTTTTAAAAAATAAATTTGACTTTTTTGCTTGAAAAATAATTTTTCTCAATCTATATATGCATACTTTTTTTCTTTCATAATTTTAATAAAGAGGATTATGAAATATAATTAACCAACTAATAATAGAAAACATATATAAATATTAAAAAAGTATATAATAATAAATATCAAGAAATTTTTAAATATTTTTTTGCTTTTTCATTTTCATCTTTTTTATAATAAAAAATTATTGCCATAATAGATAATGTAATTGATAGCAAAAGAGAAAGTAAAAAAACAAAAACAGGTATTTGAGTTAGAATATTAAAATAATTAATTTTTCTATCAAAATCACAATTTATACATTCTATATTTTTATTAAAAAAATTTAGGTAACTAAATAATATTCAAGAAATAATAGTTGAAATTATAGTTAAAATTCACAAAATTTTTAAAGTATATTTATTTTCTATTGTCATATTTTTAGTTAAATAATAAACGTTAAAAGTAAATTTGACTTTTTAGACATTATTCTATATAATGTAATAACATCAATACGAATTGGGTACCGAAAAGTGTTAGTGCTTTAGGTCCCCTTTTCTTTTGTATTCAATTTTTGACCTAATATTCACTATAAAATCATAATATTTAGCACTTAATTCTTTATATAAACTAGAAGAATATTTTTTACTTGGGAAAAGTATTTTTTTAAATCTATTTTGTTCTAATAAAAAATCAACTAATATTTTAAAATCTCAATCACCTGAAACTAAAATTATCTTATCAAATTCTTCAGGTTCAATAATCAATTTTTCCATTACCCTAAAGATTAAATCACTATCTATATTTCACTTTTTCTTGCTTTTACTTTCAAGAACTTGTTTTTTAAATACCACAATAAAACCAGCTTCTTGTAATCTAGTATACATTTTTATATTATCATCTTGTAAATATCCTAAAAAATAATAAGCTTTTTCAACTTTATATTTATCTTTTAGGTATATTCTAAATCTTACTAAATCAACTTTGAATCATCATTCAGTTTTAGTGGTTCCCAAATAAAAATTTTGTCAATCTATATATGCATAATTTTTTTCTTGTTTTTTCATAATTTTTATAAATTAAAATATTATTGTTTTTTATCTTTTATTAACTAAAAAATTCTTCTAAATCCTCTATATAAAATGGATATAAATCATATTTTTTGTAATTTTTTATTTCTAAATCTAGAGTATCTAATTTTAATTCTTTTGTCATATAATTTTCTAATTGTCCTGAATAGTTGTGTTCTAGGAAAGTTAGTTCTTTTACATTTTTTAATTCTTCAACTAATCTGTGGTCTAGTGGTTTTACAAATTTTATTATTATTAGTCCATATTCAGGATTATTTTTTATGAATTCTTTTGCTGTATAAGTTGTAAAACTTGTTACAACTATCATTTTTTTTGCACTAGGATTAATTATTTCATAACCTTTATATCATTCTTTTTTGAAAAAATCATTTAGTTTTTTCATTCTTTTTTCTGTCATTTTTACTTTCATTTCTGGACTTTCAGTAGTTTCTCAATATTCTCAATGTTCATAACTTGTAGCTATAAAATCTCCATTTTTTGTTCAAACTTTTACTCTTGGAGAAATTCAATTTTCAGTTAATTCATATCTTTTATAATTTTCAGAAGGATTTTCTAAAAATTCTCATCTTTCAATTTCTGGAACTTTTAGATTTTCTACTGTTACGTGTCATTCAGACATTTGTTTATCTGTTAAAAGAATAACAACTGTTTGATATTTATCAGCAATATTTAATGCAAGTCCTCAAAAATAATAAGCTTCTTCTAAACTAGAAGGATATAAAACTACATGTTCAAAATCTCAAAAAGTTGGATTTAAAGCAAAATTCAAATCTCAAGCTTCATGAAAAGTTGGAGTCCCAGTGCTTGGTCATGCTCTTTGAGAAAAAATTACTGTTATAGGAATTTCTCACATAATTGCAAAACTAAGGGCTTCTGTCATCAAGGCAAATCAACCTCCAGAAGTTCAAACAGATGCTCTTTTTCCTGTGTAACTAGCTCAAAGTGCTGCCATAATAACAGAAATTTCATCTTCTGCTTGCAAATAATTTACTTTTTTTGAATTAATTATTTCAGTTAAAACACTTGAAGCTGGAGTCATTGGATAAGCTGCATAATATTCAAGTTTTCACTCTATCATTCAATAAGCAATCATTTCATTTCAATAAGGCATTTTTTTTGCTTTTCAATTTTTTTCTAATTTTATTTCATAATCAAAACCTATATCATAATTTTTTACAATATTTTTTACTACTTCTATATTTGAATTAATAATTTCTTCTCATTTTTTTGCAAAAGTTTTAGAAATTTCATCATTTACAATATTTTCAGGAATTTTTAATAATTTTACTAAAACACCTAAAAGATAAATATTATCAAATTTTCCTTCTATTTCTAAATCAAGAATTTTAAAATTTTCTAAAGAAATTTCAGGATTTTTTTCTTCAAATTTTTCTATAAATTTTTTATTAGAAATAATTATAGCTCAAGTTTTCAAAAATTTTAAAGATTTTTCTAAAGCAAATTCATCAAAAATTAATAAAATATCTACAAATTTTGAAATTCCTGATTTTTCTTTTGAAATATTTATATCAAACCAATTTGTTCAACCTTTTATTCTTGATTCATATTCTAAATCTCAGATTATATTATAACCTAAATTAGCTCAAATATTTCAAATAATTTCAGCTAGAGAATTAATTCATTTTCAAGCAGCTCAAGAAATTCTTATATTTATTTTCATAATTTTTTAGTTAATTAATATTTTTTTTACACTCCACAAGCGTCTGAACTACTACAACTTCCACAAGAGGTTGGAGCACAAGACATATCTCCAGAACCTCAAATAATACTTGTAATCATAGCTTCTATTTCAGATTCTGGAGGAACTATTCATTCAAAAATAGTATCTTTGAATTCTATAGCTTCTTCTTCAATAATCAAGGCAGGTTCTTTTTTTATAGATAACTCTAATTTCAAATTTTTATCACAAGAATTTTCTATACTTATTAAATCTAAAAGTCAGAGATTATCAAGTATTTTTTTCACTTTATTTGTGAGATTATCAGTTTTTTCTCAGTTTCAATAAATTATTATTTTCATTTTATTTTTTTAATTTTAAAAATAGTCCAAACTTATTTTAAGCTTGGACCATAAAAAGTCAATTTTATTTTCTTTAATTTTTTTAAAAAAAAATTATTTTTCCTCCTTTTTTTCTTCTGCTTCTTCTTCAGAAACAGGTGCTTCTGGAGCTTCATCAGAAATTACTTCAATTTTAGGTTTAGCTGCAAGAGCAACAACAGTATCAAGAGAACTAAGAATTTCAAATTTTTCAGTATCTATTTCTAAATCAGAAATTTTTATAGAATCTTCTAATTCTTTTAATAAAGATAAATTTACATCAAAATTATTTACCAAATCTTTAGGTAAACATTTTACTTCTATTTCTTTAGTTAATTGTTCAATAATTGCTCACAATTTTCCAGCTTCACTTTCTCAAATAAAATTTAAGTGAATATGTGTAGTTAATTTTTCTCATCTAGTAATTGCATATAAATCAATATGAGTAAAATCTCAACTTACAGGTTCTTTTTGAATATCATGAACCAAAACTTCTATTTTATTTCATTCTAAATCAAGCTCAATAATTTGGCTTTCTCAAGCTTTTCTAAAGGTTTTTAAAAAGTCTGAATAATCAAAAACAATTGAAGTACTTTCTTGTGTTTTTCCATAAACAATTGCTGGAATTTTTCTATTCATTCTTAAATCTCTAGCAGAATCTATAGCAAATCTTTTACTTGCATTTAATGTTAATTTTTCCATAATATTCTAATTAATTAATTTTTATATATAATAAATACTGCAAAAGTGTATATAGAAAATACATTTTTGCAAAAGTTTTTTTGACTTTTTACATTTTATCTTTTTCTTAAAAGTTTTTTTATTTTCAAAACTTCTTTTTTTATCTCATCTAGCAAAAGTTTAAAAGTTAATTTTGGTGATTTTTTTCACATATAAATATACTTTTTAAAATTTTTTAACTTCAAAGAAATAACATAAAGTTTTTTCAAAGATTTTCTAAGTTCTTTTTTTGTTGAATAATTTTTAATACTATTTCAATCTAAATATTTTTTAAATTTATAAATCAAACTATCTAATTTATAAGATACTTTATTTGAATAAGAAGCTAAAATATCAAATTCTCTTTTAACTTTTTTTAGATTTTTTGGATTATTTATATTATTTAAAATATTTTTTAAATAACTAGAATTTTGCTTTTTTAATAAATTAAAATCTTTTACTATTTTTTTTAAAAAATTATCAGAATCTACAAAACCTATTTTTTTACTTATGATTTTATCTAAAGTAATAATCATTTCGTCTATTTTAGACAAATTTTTTTGCAAAACACTATCTTGTTTTAAATCATAATTATTTTTTATTTTAATTAAACTAGCTTTATAACTAATAATTCAATTTTTTATAAGTTTTGATTTTTCTACTATTATTATAGCTTCTTTATTTTGATAGGAATTAATTTTTGGAATAACAAAAAAACTATTATTTCCTAAAAATAGGAAAAATAGGAAAAATATTGAAAATGTTTTTTTTGGAAAATTCATTGATTTATTTAATTAATTTTTAATTTCTACCTAAATAACTTTTTGTTTTTGAATCAACTTTTATTTTATCTCATTCTTTTATAAAAAGAGGAACTTGAATAACTAAACCTGTTGAAAGAGTTGCTGGTTTTTTTCAACCTGTTGCAGTATCTCCTTTCTCTCAAGGTGGAGTTTCCATAACCTCTAAAACAACACTAGTTTCAACATTAACATTTATTGGAACTCAATTAAATTCTTGTAATTTTACCTTATCTCAATCATTTAAAAAAAATATTACATCTCACAAAATTTTTTTATTTAATTCAACTTGTTCATAATTAGCTGGATTCATAAAAAAATAAATTTCTCAATCATTATATAAATATTCATAAGTATTTGTCATAATATCAGCTTCTTCAAATTTATCATGATCTGAAAAAGTTTTTGGAATAGTTCATCAAGAAATCAAATTTTTTGCTTTAATATTAATAATACTTCATCATCTTCACATTACTTTTTGAGCATAAGAGGTAACTTCATAGGGTTCAAGATTCATTATAAATTTTTTTCAAATTTTTAATTCATTAGCAGATAACATATTTTTTTTGGTTAATTTTAAAATTTTCTCACATTATATATAATTTTTTATTTTTTTCAACAAAAAAAGTAATAAATACTATTAATTACATAATAATTTAGTTACTAGTATGAAACTTAATAATAATAAATTTCAGTAAAATAAAAAAAAGATGATTCCTGTACAATACAGAAATTATCTTATATAATTAAACTAATTTTTTTTAACATTCTATTAAATAGAAATAAGTTCATATAACTACTATTTTTTTATTTAGAAAACTAGTTTATAAGGAATTTCTGTTCCTGTATCTCAATCATCTAATGTATCTTTAGAAGCTCATCAAGGTCAAATAAGAGTTTTTGGACAATCTGTAGAAGGAGTACAAGAATATTCATTATAATCTCAGACTATTTTTGAAACCTCTTTTCAATCTTTATCTTTTACTGTGTATGCTAAATTATAAGCAAATCTTCAAGTATAAGTAGCATAAACATATTTTCAAATTCAAGAATCTATTAATTTTGCTCAAGTTGTTCAAACCTCAATATCTCAAACTTCTCTATCATAAGCAGGAGCTTTTAAAAATTCTTTTATAGGTCAATCATATTCAAAAACTCATTTTTGTCATATATTATTAGTTCCAGATATATCTGTTACATCTCAACCTCAAACAGCAGAAGTTATGCTATCTATATTAACTCAATCAGCTTTTGCTACAACTAATGTATTTTCTTTTTCTGCAGGAATTACCCTATATCACCACATATTTGTAGTAGCATCATAAGTTCAAACTGGAAGATATGAATTATTTTTAGATTTAAATAAAACTAATGCTCATTTTATTGCATTCATATCTCATAGTTTTGTTGCAGCCTTTGCTTTATCAGTTGCTCAACCAAAAGAGGTATAGGCAACTACTCATAAAATTGCAATTATTGTAATTACTACTAATAGCTCAACTAATGTAAAAGCTTTTTTTAAATTATTTATTTTTTTCATAATATTTTTGTTTAAAAATTAATATTTCTTAATATTCTTTAGTATAATAAAATTTTTTACGAAAAAGTAAAGTAAAAATTAAAAAAATCTGTTGCTTTATTTCAAAAAGTGTTTAAAATATTTTTTAGATTAAGAATAATTTATTTTAAAATTTACCAAAAATAAATGTCTAACTTAAGAACTAGAACACAAAATAGAAAAATAAAAAGAAGAATTTTAAAAATAGCAAGTTTGTTTAAATTTAAAACTAATAATTTAGATATATTTTTAAAATTAGTTGTAATATGATTAATTTTATCTATTATTTCTTTATTTTTACCTTGGATAGATTCAGCTTCAGTTTCTGAAACAGAAAGTTTTAATGCTTTTTCTTATCTAACAGGAATGGTTTGATATTTTTTAATATTTTTAGATATTTTTTTATTATTTATTATTATAAGTAATAAAAGAAAAGAAGATTTTAAATTAAATACTAGGTTGTTTTTTAGAGATAATTCAGTTATCATTCTTTCTTGAATTTTAATTTTTATTTTTTCTTTAAATTCTTTTTTTGTAATAAAATGATTAACATTTTCTAATATTTTTTTACCCTGATCTGGATTAATACTTTCTTTTGTATCATCTATTATAATAGTTTTTTCTTGAATTTTGGAATATAAAAAAAGAAAAAAAGAAGATTATTCTTTATGTACAAATAATTCTAAAAATAGTGTAGAAAATATAGAAAATAATAGAAATTTGAAACTACCTTTTGATTTATAAAAAATATAGGGAATAAATATCTTTATTCCAAAAATATAGAAAATAAATAAAAATTTTAATTTATAAAAAATAAATATGTTAAAAAAAATTATTATAAGCTTTTTATTATTATTTTGATTAATAAATTTTATAAGCATATCTGAAGGCTGGGGTTTCTATTGAATAGAAAATACAAAAAACATTTATGAAAGTGCTAAAGATTGATTAACTACTTGAATTACTCAAGTTAAAGATACTGTTGCTTGAATAGAAAAAGATCAAACAGCTTCAGAATATATACAAGGTTTGGTTATTTATATTTTATCATTTTTGAGTTTAATCGCAGTTATTTATATAATTTATGCTTGAATGATGATAATGATTTCAGGTTGAGATGAAGAGAAATTGAAAGCTCAAAAAAAGACAATTATTTCTGTAATTATCTGAATAGTTGTTATTTGGCTTGCTTATTCTATTGTTCTTACAGTATTTAATTGGCTTGAAAATGAAGATACTTGATGATGAACTGCTTATGAACAAATTGACTAATTTTAAAAATAAAAAATATGAAAAAATGAAATAAAAAAGCAACATCTATTATAGAAGTTTTGATTATTTTGCTTATAATAACAATATGAATATTATGAGCTTTTAATCTTTTTTCTAGTGGACAAAAACTTTCAGTAAATACAGAAAATAAAATACAAGCAATAAATATAGCAAGAGAAGCAATAGAAGCTGTAACAAATATTAGAAATACAAACTGGTTTTTATTTTCTTCTGATAATTCTAGTTGCTGGAATTCTTTAAATTATAATCAAAATTGTATTTGAGATAATCATAATGATAATATTTGAGATAAATATATAAGTTCAGGTTCATATATAGTTTATTCTTCTGGAAGTAAATG
>JAMONT010000065.1 GCA_027066455.1 Candidatus Altimarinota bacterium | reverse complement strand
ATTTTTCTTTGGTCAATTGCAGCTTTTTGAATAATTTGGTATTGAATAGCAATGTTTTATTGATTATTACTTGTTATTTGAATAGCTTTAAATAATATTTCATCTTACGCAGATGATGAAATTTCAAAAAATAAGTTTATAAAATTTTTCTGAAGTATTTCTATTTTATTAATAATTTCTATATATTTTTTTAATTCAACTATTCCATATAGTTTTAAAAATTTAAAAAATTCTTGATATACAGAATATAAATCAAAAACTTTCGAGGCAGAAGAATTAATTTTTTGATATAATCCAAAACGTTTAGAAGTACTTTTTGCTTTAAATATAGATGATGACAAAAAAGAAGAATTTTTGAAAGAAATAATTACTAATTCTAAAGATAAAAGTATTTTAGAATCTTTTGAAAATATAAGTAAAACAAATAGTAAACTTTATCTTGATGTTGTAGTTTTTGAAAAAAGTTTGAAAGATTTTGAAAAATTAATATCAAATAGACTTTTAAGAGAACTTATTAAAAAAAGGCCTGAATACAAAGAAAAATATGAAAGAAACCCTAGCTTATTTAATGTAAAAACTATAAAAAACTTCAAAGGTATTTTGAAAAATAATGTAGAAGATTTTAAACTTTTAAAAAACTTAGATTTAGTAAAAAAAGAATTATACAAAAAACTATTAAATCCAGAAAAAAAATATAGAAACACTAAAAATATTTATAGAATTTGAACTTTTTACAAATATTTTATTACAGAAAATTATAAAAGATTTTATGGAGACAGTTTAATTACAAGTTATATTAAATATTTCAAAACTTGAAATATAGAAAAAGATGTTGAAAATATGAAAAAAGTAGGTTTATCATATCTTTTAATGGACTTAAATGCTGCTACAATTGATGATGACCCTCGTCGTGATTTAACTAAAAGATATGAAAGTTTACTAAAATTAACTTTAGCTAAAAATATGGAATTAGTTTCAACTGATAGTGTTTGTTTAAAAATTGCAATGGAAAGTTATAAAAAAGAAAAAATAACTATAAAACAATTTGTAAGACTTGCTTGAGTAAATTATGATTCATATTGAAATAAAAGTTTAAAATATTCACAAATAAATAAAAATGATTATTTGAAAAATCTTTGAATAAATGAAAAAAAATATAATGAAACTTATCTAAAAAATGATTTTTTATCTAGAAACTACAAAAAAAATGAGTGTTTAAGTTATATGTATGTTTTATTACAAAATAAAAAAGTAGATGAAAATAATTATTATGAATTATTAGAAGCTACAAAAAAAGGTGTATCACAAGAACAAATAATAAAATTTTTAAAACAAAAAATTGGAAACAATTCATATTATGGATTGTTTAAATTTAAGTAATGTCTTAAAATAGGAGTATGCAAAAATCTTTATAAATAGAAACTTTTGTAAAAAATAAAAATAGTAATTACAAGAAAAATTCTTATAATTACTATTTTATTTCTTACAAAAAAACTATATTTATATATTCTAAAAAACTTTTATGCTAATTTTTCAGCAATTTCAGCTTTA
>JAMONT010000064.1 GCA_027066455.1 Candidatus Altimarinota bacterium | reverse complement strand
GGGTATGAAAAATAACAAAAGATCCATATTTAACAGAAATAGCAAGAAAGGAATTAAATAAGGATTTAGTGGAAATAGCTTGAATAGTTAATCCAGTGAGGAAGTTTGAAAAATTGAAGAAGTTGGGTGATAGAGTTGTTGGGTTTAGGAAAGTTGGGAAAATACCTCCAAAATGATTAAAAGCTTGAAAATGAAATCAATGAGCAAGTTGGAAAAAAGGTG
Source organism: Candidatus Altimarinota bacterium (assembly GCA_027066455.1). Taxonomy (GTDB): domain Bacteria; phylum Patescibacteriota; class Gracilibacteria; order BD1-5; family UBA6164; genus JAMONT01. Next base: position 1,393 of record JAMONT010000064.1, on the reverse strand, counting down.
ATAAAGTGAAAACACCTGATAATTATAAAAATGAGTTTGATGGTTGGAATTGAGAAAAAGTAGTAGATTCAAATCCATATAATGGTTGAAAGGTTTTAGTAGATAAAACTACAAAAGGTATATGGTCAAGGGATAAATATGATAATCATTGATGATCAGTATGGAAAAGATGGCCAAAATGAACAAAAGACTTTTTAAAAACATCAAAAAAATCAGAAGTTAGAAGAAGTATAAGAGCAGATTGAACTATTGTTTGATTTTAATTATTAAAAAATTATATGGAAATAAAAAAAATATATGAAGAGATTAATTTTACTCCAAGATTAATTACACCAAAACCTATTATATATTTTATTGATGATGGTGATATTAGAACATGAGAGTTAGTAGAAAAACTTTTCTTATGAATAATAGATTGAAAAAAATATAAATTAAATATGATTTATACTTATGATAATATTGATATGTATTGAAATGTATGTTACTTTGATGATGATACAGGTTATTCTTCAGATTCAAAATTTGTGAAAAATAATTTGCTTTACACAAAAATTTCAGAGGATAAAGATGTTATTTCTGTACATAATTGAAAATTTTATGTAAAAGAAGTAAAAATAGCAGATTTTAAAAATATACTTAATTATGATTGAGAAAAATTTAACAACTGTTATGATGAAATTATGTTTTCAATGCATTTTTATTTACATATAAATGAAAAAATAATTATGTACTGACATATAGATTATTGATTTTGATTTATAGATATCACATGAAAAAATTGAGAATTAATGAAAGAATTATTAAAAGATTTTGTAAAAATAAAGGGGCTTACTTGGTATGCAAATAAACTTTGAAAAAAATATGTTAGTGAAAATAAAATTGATATTAAATTAGAAAAAGAAGATTAAAACTCTTCTTTTTCTAAAAATTATGGCTAAAAAATTTTTTTAAAAAAATTAAAAATCTTGGCTAAAAAATTCTTAAAAAAAATTTGAAAAACCTGTATTATAAAATAAATATTTAGTTTATAAAAATAATTCTAATATTTTTGTAACTTGGAATAATAGTGAGAAAACACAGTTGAAAATAAAATGATTAAAAAGTGGAAAAACTGTTGTTAGTGTTGTTGATGAAGGTGGGAAAAGAGTTAGTTTTGAGGTTTTGGTATCTTGAAAGGATGTTTGACAAAAAAACTGAATAAGATATATTAGAGATTGGGCAAATTGAAGTAATGCAAATAAACGGAATTTTTGGGTAGAAATAGAAGCAATAGAAAAATGAACAAATAAAAATATAGCTTTGTGAAAAAAAGTAATTTGAAGTATATCTTGAAATAGTTGAAAACCATATAGTAGAATAACAGATTGAAGAATTTGAAAAAATAGTTTGTATT
>JAMONT010000063.1 GCA_027066455.1 Candidatus Altimarinota bacterium | reverse complement strand
TCAAAAAAAATAAAAAAAAAAAATTTGATTTTAGTTAAAAATGTGATAAAATTCAATTAAATATTTTTATAAAAAAATAAATTATGTCTGAAAAAAATGATAAAATTGAAGTTCCTATAATAAAAACACCAGAAATTGAAGAAAGAAGTTGATTAAAACAAGATATTGATGCAATTTTAGAACAGTTCAAAAATTCTGATTGAATTATTGAATTTTTAGAAACTCCACCTGAATGATTAAATACTCAACAGAAAAAAGTTTTTAATAAATTACAACAAAATGCAAAAATTCATGTTGAAAATTCTGGAAAAACAATAAATAATATATCTAGTTTAGCTAAATATATTTTTAATGATGAAAAAACTCAAAACTTTTTATGAAAAATAAAAACATTTTCACAAAAATGAGGTGTTGAAATAGATAAAAAATTTACTCAATTTGTATCTTGAAATAAAAATTCAAAAACTTTAGAAGAAAAAGATTCAGAACTTTTTTTAGACTTTTTATCAGATTTACAAAAAAAATTAGAAAGTCCTGGGGAAACTTTGGCTAGATTAAAAATAGAATTAGAAAAATTAAAATGAGATGTTGATAAAACAAGAGAGTATGGTATTATATGAAAATTTGATAATTTTGAAAAATCTCAAAATGATACAGAGAAAGCAAAAATTTTATGAGAAATTAAAACTGATTTAACTCCTCATTTCTCTGAAAAATGAGAAAAGATTTTTGATGATTTAGAAACTTTGTACACAAAAAGTTATGATAAATTTACTTGAGGCCTTAGAAAAAATCAAAATTCTAATTTAACTGAAAATTTTAATAAAATAGATTTTTCAAAAATTGATGTTTCTGGAAAAAAATGATTTGGAGAATTATCTACTTATTTTGATAATATAACTTCAACTCTTCAAGAAAAATTAAAAAAAGAAGAAAAACCTATAGAAAAAATTAAAATAGAAAAATTGATTTTGCTTGTATGAAAAATGAAATCTGGAACAGAAAAATTGATAAATGAAGAATATGAAAAATTAAATTCTAAAGAAAGACAAGAAAAAATAAAAGAAAATGTTAAAAAATTAACAAATCAATTAAAACTAGAATTAAATAAAGATGAAAGTGCTTTTATTTTGAATTCAATGCATATTTTGAGTTTATCATATTGAGAAAAATTTGTATGAAACAGTTATTTACTTGATAAAAATTTGGAAACAATTGGAGAAATTAAACAAGGTGATATAATTACTTTTAATCCTCCAAATAATGATTTGAATTCTATAGATTTACTTTCTGTTTTACCAACAAATGCTTCTAAAATAAAAGTTAATCAGGAAATTTATACAAGAGGAAATACTTGATATTTTGCAAATCATAAAAAAGAAAGATTGACTTTACAAGCTTTAGATAAATTTGAAATTACTGAATTAAAAGAAATTAGAGATTCTACAAAAAAAATAGAATTAGAAGCTACAGTAAAAAATCAGTTTGATCATTTAAAAAATGCTATAAAAAGACAAAAAAGTGGAGAAACAAAAGAATTTCAAACTCCAGAATTCAAAAAAAGTGCTGAAACAATTTGAGATGTTTTAGAAAATGTTGAAGCAGTTTGATGATTAACAATAGATGTTTTACCAAAACTTTTTGAATGAGTTATATCTAAATGAGAAGCTTGAGCTATTTGAATAGTTTCACTTTTAGAACTTTTTGCAAGATTAGTTTGAGAAATTTTTTGAATTGATTTTTGATTAGGAAGTTCAGATAAATCTTCTCAAACAGATAAACCTTCTGAAACAACTAAGCCTTGAAATACAGAAACAGCTTCTGAAGATTCTGATTATAAAGAATTAAAAAGTAGTGTAATTTATATTAAATCAGAAAAGGAAAGAAATGAAATTATTAATAATGATTCTCTTAATTGAGAAAAATTAAAAAATAATATTAGAATAAAAGATTGACGTTTTATAAGATTTGAAAAATTAAATACTAGTATTTTGAAATGACATGATTTGTGATTATTTCAAAAAAAAGGTTCATGAAAATTTTTAGAATCACATAAACCTTATTTAGAAGAAATTGTAAAAATAGAAAGTAAAATGTGAGTTCCAGCAGAAGTTTTGATTAATTTAATTTATGGAGAAGATTATGATTGGAAAATAAATCCAAAAAAAGAAGAAGACTGATGAGCTTTTTGATTATGACAACATAAGAAAGCAGCTTGGAAAGAATCAAGAAAATTACTTTTAAGTGAAGGTATTACAATACCTGAAAATCGTTTTGAATCTAATGAAAAACAGCAAATTTGGGCAGCAGCAGCATATTTGAAAATACAAAAAGGTAGAAATTGATGATGAGATTGGGTTTTAGCAACAGTAGCTTATAATGCTTGAAGTCTTAAACCAGAAAAATATAAAGAATATTTTAGAGGTAATGCTTGAGCAACTAGAATTAAATGATTAATAGAAAAAGATGAAAATTGAGAAAATATGACAGAACAAGAATCTTATTCAACTAAAGATTGAAAAACAAAGTATAGAACTAAATTTGTTTTAAATAAAGATAAATTGGATAGTTTAACACCAGATGATTATATAATTTCACATATATCATATTATTTTGATATAACTTTTGATGAAGCAAAAGAGTATTTTGAAAATTCTAAAACAACAACACCTAAGTCAAAATTATATGAAAACTTATTATTAAATAAATTTCAAAAAATAGAAACAAAAAGAGAAATAGTTACTACTTTGACAGATTTACAAAAATTAGATTTATCTTCATTTCAAAAAATTAAGAGAGCTCATTGAGATATGGAATTAAATCCTGTTTTTATCCAAAGACTAAATCCAGCTTTTGCTGAAATTAATGAAATTCTTTTAGATTATCCTGATTATCAAATTAGTATAACTAGTTGACATAGAGAACATAAAAAAAATACTTGAGCAACAAATTCAGCTCACTTAGTTTGAATAGCAATTGACTTTCATTTAACTAAGATAAATAAACCTACAGAACGGTTATGAGAAATTAAAGAAAACGGTGTTTATTCAAGATTATTAACAAAAAAAGATACTAAATATAATCCAGAACATGCTAAAATTCGGAAAAGTATTGTAGATATAATGAAAAAAAATTGAATGTATTGGTGATGAGATTTTAAAAAAATAGATGCAATGCATTTTCATATAGAAGAAAGACAAACTGTTAAAAATATGGCAGAATTAAAAAAACTTAATAAAAGAATTAAAGATGAAAAAATGAGTAAAGAGGAAATTGCAAAAGAAGTTTCAAAAATTTTAGATATTTAATAAAAAAGAAAATTTTTAAACAAAAAAAAATATGTATTTTTATGAGGCACACAAAACATTTTTGAATTATTTGGAAGTTATAAAAAATAAGTCAGAAAAAACTGTTGAACAATATGATAGACATTTATCAAAATTTGAAGAATATTTGGAAGAAAAAGATATTAATTCTTACAAATTTGAAATAGAAAAAATTAGTCTGAATTTAGCTGAAAATTTCAGGACTTTTTTGCATAAAAAAAATTCTAAAATATCTATAAAAACAGCAAATGCTTATATGATAACTCTTAGAAGTTTTTTGAAATATTTAGAAAAAAAATGATTAAAAAGTTTGAGTGCAACAAGTATAGATTTGATAAAAGCTGAACCTAGACAAGTAGAATTTTTAACTAAAGAGGAACTAGAAAGACTTTTTGAAACTCCAGATAAAAACACTCTTATTTGAACTCGTGATTTGGCAATTATTTATATGATTTATTCAACAGGACTTAGAGTAAGTGAACTAACTTCACTTAATAAAAATAATATAGATTTGGAAAGAAAAGAATTTTCTATAAAGTGAAAATGAAAAAAAGTTAGAGTAATTTTTTTAAATGAACATTCTGTAAAACTTATAAAAAATTATTTAGAAAAAAGAAATGATGTTTTTTATCCTTTATTTATCAGGCATAATATTAATAAAAATAATATAAATGCTTTAGAAAATGAAAATATTAGACTTTCAAGATTTTTTATTACAACAATGATAAAAAAATATTCTATAAAAGCTAATATAATAAAAAATATTTCAGCTCATACACTCAGGCATTCTTTTGCCACAACTTTATTAAATGCTTGAGCTGATTTAAGAAGTATTCAAGAAATGCTTGGACATTCAAGCATTACAACAACTCAAGTTTATACACATGTTACAAATCCAAAATTAAGAGAAATTCATAAGAAATTTATGAAGTAATTTTTTTTATTCTAAACAAGCCAACTTATATTTTTTTACTTTTAAATAAAAAACAAAAAAAACTCTGAAAGTCTAAAATAGTTTTTTAAAAGCTTTGAGATAATTTATTAAAATTATAAAATTAAATTTTTATTAAAAAAATGTTATATAAAAAAAAATGCAACAAAAAAGACTTCAAATAGTCTAAGTGACTTTTAAAGTCTGGAATTTACATTATCTTTAAATAAAGATTTAGATAAGATATTATTAAATATTTATCAAATATTTAATTAAAAAACAATTGTTTTTTAAAATTTTGTTTTTATTTTTTATTTTTGTTTTAACAAAAAGAAGTCTCCTTAGTCTTCTTTTTGCTTTTTTTATTTTTCTATTTCTTACCTACTACAATTCCTCCATTAGCCATTTTTGGCTTCAATGGAAGGTACAATTTAAAAGTTGTCTGCATTCCACTTTCCCATTTATTATAAACAACTGAATAGTTACTTCTAATACCTGAGAAGTATATATCTTTGGAAATGATTATTGAGACTTTAGCTCCAGAGCGTATAATCTGAACCTCTCCACAGTGTATAAGTTGAACAAAGCCCTCTTTATCAACACCACAAGTGCTTTTAAGTTTTTCTGTAAGCTCTTCTACAAAAATGAAGGCTTCTATAGGATATAAAAACTCTCCCTCAGATACACTAATATTAGGGTATTCAGCATCTTCAACACTAATAAGTGTAAGGTTAAGATCTGATTCAAGAGTCTCTATGACTGCTTGAATTATTGTTAATTCAACTTCTGAAATTTCAGGAATTGGGCCTGAATCAACATCTACTACAGGACCTGAAACAGTTTTTGTTCTAGATTCTTTTGTAAAAAAAGATGAAGAACTTACAACTGATAGAGGCTTTAAAACAACATCACTACCTGTATTTGTAGTATCACTACTCCCACATCCTACTAAAAGCACACCTAAAATAACCAAACTCATTGTAATTTTCTTCATAAAATTCTCCTAATATTGATTTTATTTTTCTTTTACCAGTCTTACAAAACTAGTAAAATTTTTTATACATTAACCAAAATTTCTTTGATTAAATTTTATTAGCTAAGGACTGTCCTTAACTAAAACAGCACTTTTAATCCCCAATGGATTTAAAGTACACAAGGTTATATCAAAAAAAAGAAGAAAGTCAAAACTTTTTTTGACTTTTTTATTTTTGTACTTTTAATATATTTATCCTATAATAAATAAACTATAAAATATTTTTAGAAAAGTAAAGTTTTTTTTATTATTTTTTTCTTGAACTTTTTCCTTTAATTAAGGAAAAAAAGTTTATAAAATTTAATTTTATTTACTCTTTATGTCATATGACATATTTTTTTAAAAAATTTTAAATAAAAAATTTTTTATTTGCTTTTTAAGCTTAATTAATTAAAATATTTGTAATCTTAAAAAATAATAAAAAATGATGAAAAAAAACTAAAAAAATATGCAAAAAAAGTTAAACTTTTATAAATTTTTTTAGTATAATAAAATTATATTAATAATTAATTAAAAACTATGACAACAATTACTTTAAAAATTCCAAAAACTCAAAAAATTGAATATGAAGAAATTTTTAATGTTTTATTAAAAGAATATTCTATTGATGAATTAAAAAGTTTTTCTCTAAATAGAAAAAAACAACAATATAATATAAAAAGAAATTACTGAAAATTAGAGATAGAATCTTTAGATAAAGAAGAACTTGATTTTTTAATAAATGATAAAAAGTTAGAAGAAAAAAGAAAAAAACTTAATAATTTAATCACTCAAAAATGAATATAATTATTACAAAAACTTTTAAAAAAGATTTCTTAAAAATTTTACACAAAAAAAGCCTAAAAATATTTTGTTTAAAACTAAAAAAAGAAAACTTTTTTTTATTAGAAGAACCTTACAAAAAATTTAAGTTTGATATAAATTGAACTTCTATTAGATGAATTATTGTATTACACAATGATAAAATAAATTTAATTCCTTTATTTATAATTAAAAAATCTAATAAAAAATATTGAATGAATTTAATTTTAAATAAAGAAATAAAAAAAATAATAATTTTGAAATATGATAAATCTATAAATGATATTGAAAATGATCATTTTGAAATTTACTAAGAAAAAAAAGAAATTTATGAAGTAAAAAATAGCACATATTTTTTACTATTTAGCCCTTTTTTTCCAAATTCTCTTCCAACTCCAAAATCAAACTATTTCCCAATTTTTCTATTGCTTCCCTTGTCATCATTGCAATATGTGGAGTAACTAAAACATTATTTGAATTCACCATTTCTTGAATTAAAATATCTGATTTTCTTACATCAAAAGGCTCTTTTTCAATAATATCAAGTCAAACTCAAGCAATGCATTTATTATAAATACTTTCTGCCAAATCTAGAGTATTTACTATTTGAGGTCTTGCAATATTTATTAAATATGCACTTTTTTTCATTAAATCTAAAGTTTTTTTATTTATCAAATTTTCTGTCCTTTTAGTTGCAGGAATAGCAATAAATAAAAAATCAGAATTTTTTAAAACTTCATTTAATTCATAAAATTTTTCTATTTTTATTTCTAAAGCTCTTTTTTTATTTGGTCTCAAAGTATTACAAAAAATATTACAACCAAAACCTTGTCAAATTTTTATAATTTCTTTTCAAATATTTCAAGCTCAAATAATTCACAAATTTTTTCATTTTAACTCATTTCACTCAAAAAGTGAATAATCCCATCAACCAGCCTTTACATGCTGATTAGCTGTATTTGTTTTTCTCAAAAGTGTAAAAAGTTGTGCAAATCACATTTCAGCTACACTAACAGAATGATAATCTGGAAAATTAATTACTTTTATTCATCTTTTTTTGCAATAATCTAAATCAATATGGTCAGTTCAAATACTGCTTGTAATCAAAACTTTTAAATTTTTACATTTTGAAAGTAAAACTCAAGAATATTTTATAACAATATCAATTACCAAAATTTCAGCTTCCTGTATTCTTTCTAATTGTTGTTTTTCATCAAAAGCAAAATCATCATAAATTTTTAAATCTATGTTTTTTATTTTTTTTATTTTTTCTATAAATTCTTTTTCTAAAAAAGGATTATCAAGCACTACTTTTGTTTTCATTTTTATATTTTTAATAAAATATCATAAACTTGTTTTTTATTTTCTTTCATTGAATTATCTGTATAAAATCAAATTTCTGGAGTAATTACAACATTTGGTAAATTATAAATTTTTTTATATTCACTATTTAAAAAATCATTATAAATATCAACAACATCATTAAAATAATCTATAAATAATCATTTAATTTTTTTATTCAAAACTAATTCTCTCATTTTATCTAAACTAAAACTAATATTATAAGACAAAATTAAAAAATATTCTGGAATATTATCCTGACTCAAATATTTATCTATATTTATTTCTGAATTATATTCTTCTGAAAAAATAATTACATCACTAAGAGAAAAAGTATCTTGTAAATTATAATATTTTTTCAAACCAAAATTAGAAGCAGGAATTTTTAAATTATCAGGATTTGAAACAACTATATTTGCTCAAAACATTCTAAAAATAGAAACCAATTCCAAAGTATTATATTTTATTCAAACTATTCAAATTGTTTTTCCTGAAATTTCACCAGAATTCAAATTTCTAAAATCAAATCTCCCAACTTTTACATCTAAGTGAGCATTAAAAATAGGTCTTAAAAGATAAAACAAACTTGCAAAAACATACTCTCTTCTTGCTGATTTTTTATAATTATTTTCATATTTTAAGGAAAATATTTTTACTCAGTATTTTTTTGCTATTTCAGAATCAATATTTGAAGTATCTAAATATCAACTAATTATTGTTTTTAAATTTTTACATTTTTCAAAAATTTCTTCATCTATTTGTAAAAAATCAAATATAACTACAATATCAGCTTCTTTAGTTCTAGAAATAAAAATTTCTTTAGTTAAATATAAAGGAGAATCTTTAAAAGTAATTATTTCAAACTTTTCTTTCAATTTTTCAAGCTGAAAATTTTCTAACTTATAATGTCAAACAAAAACTAATTTTTGCTTTTTGTTCAAATTTTTTTGAACAAAAATTTCTTTATAAAATTTTGTTTTTCTTTCAATAAAATTATTTATATCTTTATTTGAAGCTAAACTATAAGTTATTATTTTTATAGATTTTTTATTTTCTAAAACAACTCATTCTTTAATTAATTTTTTTAATCAATAAAAAACTGTTGTTTTTCACAAGCCAAAAGTTAAAGATAATTCTTTTAAACTATAGCTTTTATTAAAATTTTCTTTTAAAAAATTTATTATATTTTTTTCTAAATCTGAAAACATAAAATTTAATATTAAAAATTAAGAACTCTTTATTTTTTTAAAATATTCTATTCAATTTGGTATTATAACTGAAGATAATATCAATAATCATCATATAAAGATTTTTAAAGTTAACACTTCTCAAAAAAATAATATTCAGTATATTATTGCAAAAATAATTTCAAATAAACCAACTAATCATCATAAACTTGCTTCTATATATTTAAATCATTCTATAACAAACCAAAAAGCAAAAAATCCTGCAAGAGCATATAAAAATAAATAAAGCCAAGGTAAATTAAATTCTGGTAATATTAGTGGTTCTCAAAAAATAAATGCTAAAATAAAATTAATTACAAATACACCTAACCATCAAAGAAATGCTAAATATAATGAATGATAATATCCAGAAAGTTTCTTTGATGAAGGAATTCAAATTCAAGAAGATATTCAACTCAAAATCATCATAATTGCAGCAAAAAAAACTATATTATTAAAATTAATAGGAAAAATTAAAATTATTCACAAAATAGAAAAAATAAATGAAAATATTTTTATTTTTGTAATCTTTTCTTTTAAAAAAAGAAATCAAAATACATATATTGTCAAAAGCATAGTTGCAAATAAAAGCAAAGAACCTGTTCATACATCTAGATATTTAAAAGCAAAAAATCAAGGAGCTTGATTTAATGAATTTGCAATTATAAAAATAAATATCCATTTAAAATCAGTTTTTTTTATTTTTATAATTTGTTTTTTATAAAGTAATATTGGCAAAATCATTAATACAATCATTAATCCTCTAATTGCTCAATGATAAAAAACACCAAAATGTTCAGAAATAATTTTAGCAAATACTCAATAGCTACCAAATATCACTGCAGATAATAATATAAAAAGTATTCATTTAATTTTATTATTCATACCAGATGTATAATATTAAGATATATTTTCCTTAATTATATCCTATATATTATTTTAAATCAAAAATTTTTATTTATTCAGTAAAAAAAAATAGTTTTATTCAAAAATTATTGAATAAAACTATTTTATATTTTTCTAAGTAAATTTTTTAGCTTTCTTTTTTTATTTTTTTTTCTAAAAAATTATAAAAAGCACTAATCATTGATTCATCAGTTCCTTCTTCTATTTCTTCAAGATAAAATTTTATATTAAGATATATTAAAAGAATTATAGCATTAATATTAACTAATTACAATTTTTTTTGTTTATAAGAAAGTTTTAATTACTTTTGTTTAAAAATTTTTAAATAAAAAACTTTATTTCAAAACTTTTTTCAAAACTTCTATATCTTCTATATTTTCATCATTATTTATACAATTATATTTTTTATAAGTTTTTAAGTTTATTGATAATAAATTATTAGAAGTATCATAACCAAAATCCAATTTTTTTATAGGAAAACTTGAAACAAAATCTGAATTAGAATTATAATCTAAATTTTTAAAGTTTAAAAATCAAGTTAAATTTGTTGTTGAATCACTTAAAGTAGTTAAATTTATTGTATGCTGTTTTCTATCTAAAAAACTATTTATTATCAAATTATTTCAGGAAACTTCTATTCAAGTTGGATAAGCAAGCCCTGAAACAACTTCTCTTAAAGTATTATCATTTTTTGTTGTAATATCATTATCACTATTTGAAAAATACCTGAAATTTTTTGTATATTTAGAAGTTGTATTTTCACGTAAATCTAATTTCATAAAATAGTTATCTTCTGGAAAAGTTCATTCAATATCTGAAATATCTATTTTATAATTAGTAGAAGATGAAAAAGTTACATTCCTTGGAACTCAGAGAATTCAAGTTCAAGAATTAATACATTTTATTCTATTATTATTGATATCTACTTTATCATAATTTGGAAAAGGTGAAGTATTACATTCTGTAAAAGCTTGTGCATTATAATTAAAATAATCTTCAAAAAAATAAGTAAGTGTTGAACCAGAGAATAAAAGAGAATCTATGTCATAAATTCATTGATTAAAAGTAAAACTTCCTGTTAAATATGGTCAAGTTAATTCTATTGTTCCTCCAGTTCAGCTAGAATTTAAAAATTCTACTTTCAAATTATCTATATTTGTAATATCACTATCAGGTTTAAATTCCAGATTTCATTTTGGCTTTTGAGTTGTTCAGCTAGAAGAATATTCTAAAATATTTCCACTTCCAGAATTTGCTATAAAAAGTGCTTTTCTAGAATCATCATAAAAAAGTCAAGTTGGTTCATTTAATCAATCAAATTTATCAAGTAAGCTGTAAATTTTTCAAGAATCTAAATATAAAATTCTATCATTTAAGCTGTCAGAAAAAAATAATTTTCATTCTCAAAAAGCAAGTCCAGTTGGATTATTTAATAAAACTTTTGTAGCACTAATTCCCTCTTCAAAATAATTTCAAAAAATTCAACTTTTTCAAATTATTACATTTCAAACTCAATTTTTTATTGTATGGTCTAAAGTATCTGAAATATAAATATTTGTTCAATTTTTTAAATAGTCTGTTGGTCAAGAGAAATTTCAAGTTATTCATCATCAAGAAATACTTCAAGTAAAAAATTTTATAATAATTCATCAAGAACTATAACTTGTTCAAGCTAAAAAATCAGCTCAAATACTTTCAAATGGAATAAAAGTTTTTATGATTAAATGATTTGTATCTAAACTTCAAGTTTGACAATATTTTTTATTAAAATTTTGTTCTCAAATATAAGTAAATCATCATTTATCATTTTTTCTATTTATTTTTATAATAAATCAAGAAGATGAAGAAAATGTATAACTAGAAGCTCAAGAAATTTTTTTATTTATATTATAATAAATATTAGAATTTTCTTTTAATGCTTCTAAAAAACCTTTTTGAAAAGTTATATTTTTTATTCAATTTCACATAAAAAGAGAAATAGAAGCCAAAAGAAAAATACTGATTGTAATACTTACAATCATTTCTACTAAAGTAAATCATTTTATATCATTGTAGCCTCTTTCTCCCTGCAAGGGAGAGAGAATTCAAGAGAGAGGGTTTATTTTTTTCATAAAATTATTTTAACAAAATTTTATCAATTCAATATTTTAAATTAAAATTATTTTTTATACTTCAATTTTTTAATTCTAAAATTTTTTCAAGATAATCAGTATATTTAACATCTTTTTTACAAAATTCTAGCATATTATCTAAAATTCTTAAATAATCTGCTTTTTCAAATTTTTTAGAATTTTCATATAAATAAGTAAGTAAATCTGGATTATCATATTCAAAATAATTTTCTAGCATAGAAAAAATATTTTCATCAACTAAAAATTTTTTTTTGTAATTAATTCTTTCTATAGTAACTCTTGAAAGAATTGTTTCCAAAATATTATTTTCTCAAGAATTTGTTAGAAAAATAATATTTTCTTTTACTGGTTCCTCTAAAAGTTTTAGAAGAGAATTAGCAGCACTAAGAGTAAGTCTAGAAATATTTTCTATTAAAATTATTTGAAATTTGAAAGTAGATTTTTTGTTTGCTAAAGAAATAATTTCTCTTGAATGTTCTATTTTTAGTTTTTCTTCATTATCTTCAAACCTAAAAATGGAACTTTTATCTACTCAAAATTTTTTTAATAATTCTTGAGTTACTTCAAAAACTTCCAAATTCACAGACAATAAATCTTCTCAAACAAATAAAATAGGAGAAATTTCTTCCTCCTTTTCTATTTTTAAAAATAATGTTTTTAGTAGATTATTTTTCATCACCATAATCTTCAATTAAATTTAATAAATCATCAAGATTATCTTCAACTGCTTTTTCATCTTGAGAAGAAGTATCTATTTTTTTAATAATTTCTTCTATTTTATCAGTATCTTCTTCTATTTCCTTTGTTTCTTTTATTTTTTCTTCTTGTTCTTTTTTATTTTCTTCTTTCATAGTCCCTTTTTCCTCTTCAGAGAGAGAAGATTCAGGAGAGAGTGTTTTGTCAATTTCTTCTTTATTTTCTATTTTTTCTTCTTTAATTTCAACTTTTTTTTCTTCTTTATTTTCAACTTTTTTTGTTTCTTCTTTAATTTCTACAGGATTATTTTTAGTTTCAGTTTTTTCTTCTGTTTGACAAGATGTAAATAGAAAAACAAATACTAATAATATTGTTAGTTTTTTCATTTTTTTCAAAAATTATAAATATAAATTATTTCCTGTATAATAAACATTATTTTAAAAAATTCAAGTATTTTTATAAAAAACAACTTTACTCTTTAAATAAATATTGTATAAATATTATAATTAATAATATTCAAAATCTTTTAATGTGATTGAAATATTTTGAAAAGTAGCAAATTAAAAAAATAATTTTATGAAACTTCTATATTATTTGAAAAACTAAAGAAAACTTGTTAAATTTTGGAGAAACTATAATATAAAAATTACTTTAAAAAAAAGCTTTATTTTTATAAAAAAATATCTATAATAATTTCAAATAAAAAATAATTTTAGAAAAATAATTTTTAGAAAAAAATGACAAAAAAATATATAATTTTTGATTTAGATTGAACATTAATAAGTAGTAATTCTAATATAAAAGAAATAATTTTTCAATATTTTAAAGAACATGAATTTGAATATTATGATAAAGTAAAATATTCTTTAGATCTTAATAAAATTGCAAATATTCAAGAATTACTTGTAAAAATTTATGGTGAAAATCATTGTGAAACAAAACATACTAAAATATATGATTTTTTGGATAAACATAATCATAAAAATGATTTTATCCCCTGAACAATTGAAAAAATTTTAGAATTAAAAAATAATTACAAATTATATCTTTCAACTGGAAGTTCTACAAAATTTGCAGAAAAAATTTTGGAAAAATGATGAGTAAAAAAATATTTTGAAAAAATTTTATGAAGTGATATAATTCCAAAATCTGAAGAACATTTAGATATTTTTGAAGAATATTCTTGAGATAAAGATTTTTTTAAAAAATCTATTTCTATTTGAGATTCTCTAAGAGATGAATTATTTGCAAAAAATAGAAATATTGATTTTATCAAAATTTGATGTAAATTAAAATCTATTTCTGAAATTAAAAAAATATAAAATAAAAATATAAAATAAAAATATAAAAATAAATAAATATAAAATAAATATTAATTTTTTAAAAAATAATTTATGATAATAAAAAAAACTAAAATTTTTAAAATATTTTTAAAATCAATTTTAAAAATAAAAAAAGTACTTTGAATATTTTTTTTAATATTTTTTTTAAATATATTTTTTTCAGCTCAAATTTTTGCTACAGATAGCTGTGTAAAATTAGAAATTAAAAATGTAGAATTTTTTTGAAAAACTAGTTTTAGAGCAAATATTAGAGATTATCCTTGTGTTTCTAAATCAAAAATTTTATTTGTTTCTAAAAAATCTGAAAAATATAAAATAATTTGAAAAGTTGATTGATGGTATAAAATAATTTTAAAAAATTGAGAAAAAGCTTGGATATGGGAAAAAGCAATAATTTTGGAAAAAAATTATATTTTAACAAAAGCTGATAATTTAATTGTAGAAAATTTTACAAAAAAAATTGAAAAAATTATTAAAAAAAATTGAGAAAATTCTAGAAAAATTTTTATAGAAAAATTAAAAAAAATTGCCAAAAAAAATTCTAAAATAAAATTCAAAACTATTTTAGAAAAAATTATTTTTAATTTGGAAAAAACTTTGTCTACTTCTAAATCCCTCTCTCCTGAATCCTCTCTCCCTAATGGGGAGAAAGGGGCTACAAAAAAAGAAAAAATAAAAAATAAAAAAATAAAAAATAATAGTGAAAAAATAAATTATGATTTGGAAAAAATTAAAAAAACTTGGATTTCTTGGCATAATGTTGAGAGGAAAAAATTGTGATTAAAAAAATATTTAGAAAAAGAAAAATTGAATATTTCTGCTATAAATTGGTCAATTTTATCTAGAAATAAAAAAATAATGGATCATAAAAGAAATGTTTGAGATAGTTATTATGATTATAAGAAAATTACAAATTGGATGAAAAATAATTGAGTTGTTTGTAAAAATATTTATAGAGCAACTTATTCTGAAAGTATTTGAAGGGCTTGGTTTAGCTGTAAAGATTGAGATTGTACAGATGAAATTATTAAATCAATAAGATGAACTTTTGACTATTTTATGAGCGAAAAATGAATTCCTTGAATTGCCTGAGCCCATTATAGAGCTATTATGCATAAAAGTTTTGAAGAAATTTGATTTTGAATTGCTGTTGAAAAAATTTGAAAAAATAATTATAGAGTTTATCATACAACTCATTATTGTACAAAAGTTCAGTAAAAAAATATTATTTTTTTGTTTTTTTAAAAAAGTATGTTAAACTTCAAGAGTTAGAAAAATATTTTATTATTCAAAAAAATATGCAAATACAAAAAAATTTAATTTCAATTTTTAAAATAAAAATTTTATTAATATTAATTACTTTATTATTTATTAATTCTTGTTCAAATGAAGGAGAAAAAGTAGATAAATCAATAAAAGTATCAAATATTAATTTGGAAAATAATAATAATGTAGAAATTGAAGAACTTTATAATTCAGCCTTATTGGATTTTAAAAAAAATAATTATACAAACTCTATAAAAAAATTTAAAAAAGTTTTAGAATTAAAACCAAAAAATAAAGAAGCTCTTTATTATCTTTGAGTTGCTTATAGAAAAAATTCTCTTATAGAAAAATCTATAAAATCTTTGGAAAAATCTTTAGAAATAAAAAAAGATTATTTAGCAAGTATTTATGAATTAGCAAGTATTTATTATAATAAAAAAGATTACAAAAAATCTTTACAATATTATAAAAAATTACAAAAAATTGATAAAAATAATAATATAAATTATAATATTGGACTTGTTTATGAAGCATTAAAAAATGAAAAAAAAGCTTTTGAAGAGTATAAAATAGCATATGAAAAAAATTCTTGAAATGTAAAAATTATTACAAAGTTATGACTTTTTTATTATAAAAATAATGATAAAGAAAAATTTTTAGAATTATATAAAAAAGCAATTGATATAAAACCAACTTATGTTTTAGCTTGGTATAATTTGAGTATCTTTTATAAAAAAGAAAGAGATAAAAAAAGAGAAGAAGTTTCAACAATTGTTTGGAAAACTTTAGAATGAAAAGAAATAAAAAATATAAAACTAGATAATGAGAAAAAAAATATAATTAAATTTATAAAAGAAAAAAAATTTGATGAAATAAAAAAATTATTTTAAAATTTTAGGTACTTTTATAACATATAAAAAAATATGCTTTAAGAGAAATACTTTTTAGATTAATGTTAAATTTAACAAAAAACTTTTTAATTTAAAAATTAAAAAGTTTTTTTTGAAAAATATTTTTAGATTAATCCCAAAATTTTAGTATAAAAATACTATAATTCTTTTAATTTTAAAAAAGCTTTTATTAATAATTCAGGATTTTTTATATGAATTCAATGGGTTTCTTTTTCTAAAACAATCATTTTGGATTTTTTGATATTTTTTGACATAAGTTTTCAATCAGAAATAGGTGTATAAGTGTCTTTTTTTCACCAAATTAAAAAAGTTTTTATATCTATTTTTTTTATTTCCTCATTCAAATCTGAACTTATCATATTTAAATAAGTTTGTTTTAAAAAAGGATTTTTTTCAGCTTCTAAATAGTCTCTAGATCAAATAAGTTTGTAAAAAATTCTTCTAACAAAAAGAATTCTTTCTGTTTTCAAAAAAGCAATAGCTTTTATTGTACTACTAACTTTATGAAAAAATTTTCTTTTAAAATTTCTTTTTTTATCATTTCTAATTCAAGCAGAATTATTTAAAACTAAAATATTTGGTTTTAAAATATTTCTAGTAATTAATTTTATAGAAATTGCTCCTCAATTACTATGTCACCACAAAATTACATTTTTTAACTTCAACTTTGTTGCAAGTTTTTCTATAACTTCAGCATAATTATCTAAAGTAAAAATCTTATAAATACCTGTTTCTCAAAATCAAGGTAAATCAGGGACAATTATATTATATCATTTTTTTTCTAGAAGCTCAGCCACTTTTATCCAACTATTACTACTACCTCCCCAACCATGAAGTATTAAAATAGTTTCCTTAGCTTTATAATTTCCAAATTGTTTATAATTGATTTCAGAGTTTAAAAAATTTATCTTTTTTTCTTGCATTTTTTCTTATTTTAAGTTTTATTTTTGTTGTTATATATTAATAAAAAAAATTAAAAAATCAAAAAGTTTTTTATTTATTTTTATATCTTTCAAGTAAAATATTATTTATCTTTTTTTTATATTTTTCTTTTAATTTTTTATTTTCTATAATTTTCTTATTTTTTTCTATTTCTTCTTTTTCTATAGTTTCTTCTTTTTTTTCTATTTCTTCTTTTTTTTCTATATTTTCACTATTTTTTTCAGCTTTTTTTTCATTTTTTAATTTTTTTTCTATAGGAACTGACTTTTCTGAATTTGACATAATATCTGCTTTTAAAGGTTTTCAATCTAAAGGTCCAGTATTATAAAAACTGTATCATCAAATAATTAATCAAAAAATGGCAAATCAAATTCAAAATCATATAAGTATTTTTTTCTTTTTTTCTTTAGTAAATTTTATTTTTTTTTCTACTTTTTCTCATCAGTTTTTAATATTATTTAAAATATTTTTATAATCATCTCAAGGATTATATTTTGAAACAATTTTTTCCTTTTCTTTTTCAAATTTTTTTATTTCTTTTTTTTCTGCTTCCTTAGTATTTTTTTCTATTTCATCTATCTCTTTAAAATCTACTTTACAATTTTCTACTCAATCTTCTGAATTACATTTGACTCAAGTTTTATTATTTTTTTCTTCTTTTTTTATTTTTTCTTCTATTTTTTTTTCTTTTTCAAGAGGAGCATCTGTAATAGTTGGGATTAGAATTGAATTTTCTTTTTGAGTATTTATTTTTTTATTAGCAGATTGTTTTATAGTTTCTATAATATCTTTTTTTAATTCAACTTTTTTATTATTTCCTTTTTCCTTTTTTTCTATTACATCTTCTTTTTCCTCATTAATTAGAGATACTTTAGGAGAAATAGCTTGTTTTGAAGCTAATATATTATCTGTATTTATTTCACTTTTTTTTATTTTTGAAATTCATAAACTAGCTAAAGAAATTTTATTATTTTTTTTAGTTTCATTAGTATTTTCTATCTTTTCAACAAGATTTTCATTTATATTATTGTCATTATTATTTTTTTGTTCTTCTTTTTGTCCTTTTTCTAAAGCACTAAAATCTAAATTTGGCATAATATTTTTTATTTAGTTAATTAATTTATATTTATATTTTATCATAAAAAATTTAAAATATCAAAAAAACATAACAAAAAAGTTTTACTTTTCAAAACTTGGGCTTATAATATATAAAATATTATTTTTAATAAAAAAATATCTATGCAAAAAAAAGACACATTTTTTATAACAACTCCTATTTATTACACAAATTGAGTTCCACATATTGGAAATTCTTATAGTTCTATAATTGCTGATTTAATAGCTAGATATAATAAAATTTCAGGAAAAAAAGTAAAATTTTCTACTTGAGTTGATGAAAATTCTCAAAAAGCTCTAAATAAGGCTTGTGAACAAAATATGGAAATAAAGCCTTATTTAGATATGATGGCTTTGAAACATAAAGAAATTTGGAATTGATTAAAAATAGAATATACAGATTTTATTAGAACAACTGATGAAAAACATCATAATCTTGTAAAAGAAGTTTTGCAAAAATCTTTTGATAATTGAGATATTTATGAATGAGAATATGAAGGAATGTATTGTGTTTGATGTGAAGCTTTTAAAAAAGATGAAGATTTGGTTTATTTAAATAAAGAAAAAAATGTAACTTTTCCAATTTCAGATAAAGTAAAAATAAATGAAAATATTATAAAAGTTTGTCCTGATCATTTAAAAACTCCTGATAAAATAAAAGAAAAAAATTATTTTTTTAAACTTTCAAAATATGAAAATTTTTTAAAAGAATTTTATGAAACACATCCAGATTTTATAATTCCATCAGATAGATTTAATGAAGTAAAAGCTTTTGTTTCAAGATGACTTGAAGATTTTTCTATTTCAAGAGAAACAAATAAATTTTGAATAAAATTACCTTTTGATGAAAGTCAAGTAACTTATGTTTGGTATGATGCACTTTTTAATTATTTAACTGTTTGTCAAAATTGAAATGAAGATTTTTGGCCAGCAAATTTGCATGTAGTTGGAAAAGATATTATTAGATTTCATGGTATTTATTGGCCAGCAATGTTGAAATCAGCTTGATATGAACTTCCAAAGCAAATTTTAACAACAGGATTTTTTACAATTAATTGACAAAAAATTTCTAAAAGTTTATGAAATGCAATTGATCCTGTAGAATTTACAAAAAAATATTCAAAAGATTTATTAACTTTGTATTTACTTTCAAGTTTTAATATTTGACAAGATTGAGATTTTGATGAAAAACAAGCTGTTTTGGCTTATAATGCAAAATTAGCAAATAATTTATGAAATTTATTAAACAGAGTTGTAGTTTTGAGTTTGAAACTTTCTGAAAAAGCTTGAGAATTATTTTGAGAAATTTTAACTGATAAAGAAGAAATAGTTGATTTGCAAAAAATAAATAATTGGTTAAGTAAAAAAGTTGTTTTACAAGAATTTGAAGAAAATATGGATAAATATGATTTAAAAAAATCTTTAGAAATCAATTTTTTTACTCTTGACTTATTAAATGATTTTATAACAAAATCAGAGCCTTGGCAAACAATAAAACAAGAAGAAAAGACAGAAGAAACAAGACAAGTTTTGTATATTGTAGCTGAATGATTAAGGCAAGTTTGACTTAATTTATACACTTTTTTTCCTGAAAAAATCACAGAAATGTTTGAAAAATTATGACTTAAAAATTATAAAAATATTCTTGAAAATTGATGATTTGAAGAACTTAAAAATAAAGTTGAGATTTTTAAAATTATAGAAAAAGGAAACCCACTTTTTGAGAGAATTGAAATAACAAAAAATTAAAAAAAATGTTAAAAAAAAATATTATTTTAGAAGAAATATTTTTAGATAATAAAAAAATTATTTTTCAAAAAAAATATTCTCTTAGAGCTAAATATATTAGAATATCTATAAATTGAAATTGAGATATTGTTTTAGTGATTCCAAAAAAAAGTTTTTTTCAAACAAAAAAAAGCCTTGAAAAAAAAGCTTTAGATTTTTTGTTTTCAAAAGAAAAATGGATTTTGTCTCATATTTGAAAAAAGAAATTAAAAAAAGAAAAAAATTCTGATTTAACTAAAAATTGTAGAAATCATTATTTGGAAAATAGAGAATTAGCAAGAAATTTATGTGAAGAAAAATGTAAATATTGGTCAGAAAAAATGAAATTGGATTATAATAAAATTTCTATAAAAAATTTGAAAACTAGATGGTGAAGCTGTTCTTCTAAAAAAAATTTGAACTTTTCTTACAAAATATTATTTTTATCTGAAACGCAGCAAAATTATTTAATAGTTCATGAATTGGCTCATTTAAAACATATGAATCATTCAAAAGATTTTTGGGACTTTGTTTGTGAAACTCTTTGAAGTGAAAAATTTAGAAGATATAAATTTTTTACAACATAATTCACATTCAAAATCTTCCTGATTTTACTCAAAATTTTCTTGCTGAAAAAAGATTTTTATTTTCAAAACTACAAATTTTAGATTTTTTTATATTTTTTTTGGCAATTCACATTTCAATTAATTGTGAAATATTGGCTTTTTCTAAATTTAAAAAAGCTTTTTTATTTTCAGATTTTTTCTTAATTTTATAAAACTTTTTTTCAAATTGTAAAAAAACTTTTTCTCAAACTTCATAATTTTTTTTACTAATATGTGGTCAAATTCAAACAATAATATTTTTTGTTTTTGAATTAAAATTTTTTACAAATTTTTCAATAGTTTTTTTCAAAATCTTTTTTTGTGTTCATCTCCAACCAGCATGAACTACTCAAATAACTTTATTTTTTTTATCATATAAAATAATAGGAACACAATCTGCAACCAAAACAACTAAAATAATTCATTTTTTATTTGTAATAATTGCATCTCAAATAATTGCATTTTTTTCATCATAAACTCAATTTCATTTATTTTTTTCTCAAACTACAACAATTTTATCACTATGAATTTGTTTCATAAAAATAAAATTATCCAAATTTTCTCAAAAATTTTTAGCTAAAATTTTTCTATTTTCAATAACATTTTCTTTTTTATCTTTTGTATGTAAAGCTAAATTTAAACTTTTATAATTTCAACTACTAACTCATCAAAAATTTGAACTAATAAAATGTTTTACATTTTTTAATTTTTTAATTGTTTGCATAATTTATAAAATTAAATAAAATAAAAGAAATAAAATAATTAAATAATAAATATTAACAAGATGCCAAAAAAAATAATATTACTTGATTCTATTCGTTCTTGTCAAAATGTTTGAGCAATTTTTAGAAATGCTGATTCTGCTTGATTTGATAAAATAATTTTAACCTGAAACTGTGCTTGTCCTCCTAGAAATGATATTAGTAAAACTGCTCTTTGAGCTGAAAATTGGATAGATTGGGAATTTTTTAGAGATTGAAATGAAGCTATAAAAAATTTAAAAGAAGAATGATATAAAATTTTTTCTATAGAATTAACTCCAGAAAGTTTGGATTATAGGAAATTAGCAAAAGAAAAAGACAAAAATATTTGTCTTATAATGTGAAATGAAATTTCTTGAGTTAGTAAAAATTTTTTAGATTTTTCTGATAAAACTTATATAATTCCTATGCTTTGAAAAAAAGAATCTTTGAATGTTTCAGTTGCTGCTGGAATAGCTATGTATGCTTTGGTTGATTAAATTATAAGTTAACTTTTCATATTTTTAGTGCAACAACAAGGGTCTTTAGCCCCTTGTCTAGATTGCATAATATTAGCTTTTTTTATTGCTCTTAGCATTAAATTACTTTATAGGAACTAAAATGAAAGTTTTTTAATAAGTCAGATTTTGTATATTTAGTAAAAACTTGTAAAATTTTTACATTTTTTTCTTTTGCAAAATTAGCAACTTATTCAAATTCTGTTTGCATATTTTTTTCAATTTCATCTAAAAATTATTTTTTTGAACAACCACTTCTAAGTCATCCAAAAAATGGACAAAGCATAGCTTTTGGTCACATAACTGCTTGCATAGATAAAAATAAACTAACTAAAATAAATCAAATACCACTACAAAATTCTGCTGTTTCTGGTTTATATCCAGAAAAATGTAATAATTTGAATCAAATAACAAATATTAAAATTCTCAAAAATAAGGAAAAATATCTCATAAATTTTTTATTAAAAATTAAAGTAAAAATATTATATTTATATATCTATAAAAAGCAAAAAATTTTTTTTAGTATTTTTATAAATTTAAACAACACTAATTTCATTTCTCCAAATTTCTTCAATTGCTTCTCTTTTTCTAATTTCTACAATACTTCAATCTTTTCTAAGTAATAATTCTGCACTTTCAGGATAGGAATTATAATTTTTCATACTCATTGAAGAATTATAAGCTCAAACTCAATCAATTACAACTAAATCTCAAATAGAAGCTTTATTTAATTTTCTATTTTCCAAAGTTTCTTGTTCATATAATTTACAAGTAAGTAAATCCCCAGATTCACAACAATGTCAAATCATTATATAATCTTTTTTTGTAGTAGAATTATTCATTATATAAATTGGTTCTTGAACTCAATACATAGGTACTCTTGGCATATCTGTCATTCAAGAATTAATTCTCAAAAATTCATAACCTTTATTACCTGTATCAACTATATCTACAACTTTTGCTATTATTGAGCAAGAATTAATTACCAAACTTTTTCAAGGTTCTACTTCTAAAAAAATTTTTCTTCAAGTTTTATTATAAAAATTTTTAAATTTTTCTGCTACAGCTTCTCAAATAGCTTGTAAATCTGCACTTTTTTCATAAGGCATAATAGCTTTTTTAAATCATCATCATAAATCAAGAGAAACTACATTTTCAAATTGTTCTACAAATTCAAGACCAATATTAGCTGAATTTACCCAAGATTCTGGAGTATTTTCACTTCAAATATGAATATGAATTTTTGAAATTTCTATATTATATTTTTTTGAAATTTCTTTTATTTTAGAAATCTTTTTATACCAAATTCAAAAACCAGAAGTTGTTCAACCTGTTGAAATAGCTTTAAAAGCTCCATCACCAGTTCATGGATTTATTCTTACTCAAATTTTATAATCAGAAATTTTTAGTTTTTCAATAATTTTTCAAATTTCATCTATTTGATAAATACTAGTAGCATTAAAAAATACTCATTTTTTAATTAAATCTTCTAAATTTGAAGGTAATTCTTGAGTAGAAATAGAAATATCTTTTGAATTATATCAGGCATTTATGGCTCTATATACTTCATATTCACTAGAAGCATCTATTAAAATTCCTAAGTTGTTAAAAAATTTTAATATATTTATATTAGAATTTGCTTTCATTGCATATCTAGTAACACAACCAAAAGCACTTGGGAAATTCAAAAATTCTTTTGCAGATTTTTCTAATTCATTTTCTGAATAAATATAGACAGGACTAGTAAATTTTTTTTCAATTTCTTGAACTTGTTTGTTATCTAAAAAATTTGGTTTTCAAAAATCTAATTTAATATTTCACATATTTTTTTTATTTAAATTTTAAATTTTTATATCATACTCTCCCTCAAAAACTATTTCAGCTTCTCATTTCATAATAACTGAATCTTTTTCACTTCCAGACCATTTTATAAATAAATTTCATCATTGCAAATTTATTTTTATATATTTATTTTTTTCTAAAAACCCCAAACTAATTCCAGCAACAACTGATGCACAAGCTCCAGTTCAACAAGCAAGAGTTTCTCAAGTTCATCTTTCATAAACTCTAAAATCAAGTTCTGTTTCACTTATTTTTTTTACAAATTCAACATTTACTTTATTTGGAAAAATATCAGTATTTTTTTCTATTGGAGCTCAATATTTTTTTAAATCAAAATCCCAAATATTTTCTTCTAAAAATATAATACAGTGGGGATTTCACATACTTGCAGCAAAATATTCAAATTCTCTATTTTCTGAAATTATTTTTCATTTATTTATAGGAAAATCTTTATGAACTAATTTTGGTTTTCACATATCAACAGTAATAATAGAATTTTCATCAATATCAAGCTTCAAAATTCCAGCTCCAGTTTCAACATCAATATTTTTTTCTGAACTTAATTTTTTATCAAATAAATATTTCATATAACACCTAATTCAGTTTCCACACATTTCAGCTTCAGTTCAATCAGGATTATATATAACATATTTAAATTTTATTTTTTCTCCTGATTTAACTAAAACTATTCAATCACTTCAAATTCAAAAATTTCTATCACACATTTTTTGAATTAATTTTTCATTTAATTCTACATTTTTTTCTTCTAATTCCTCTGAATTTAAAATAATAAAATCATTTCCAATTCAATGCATTTTTGTGAATTTTATTTTTTTGTTTTTCATATTTTTTATTTTATATATTAAAACTTAAATAAACTAAAAAATTAATTATTTAGTAAGTATTAAGCTATTTTCTAGTATACTTACTTTTACTATTTTGTTAAATAATGTGTTTAGACTTTACATTTATTTGATATAATTTTAATATTTTAAAAAATATCTATAAAATTATTATAGATGCTTTTAAAGTTTTTTCAACTTATTTTTTACATTAATTATAGTTTCCCAAAAATTTTATAAATTTTTTTTTATTTATATTCAAAAACAAAAGCCAAATAATAATTAACTTTTCAACTTTTAGTTTTATATTCTAAAAGATAAGAATTTTTAAAATCTTTTTTTAATTGTTTCAATAAATTTTCAGCATTTTTATCAGAAATATTAAAATATTTTATTTTTGTAACAATATTTTTTTTATTATTTTTTACAAAAGAAAATGTATTTTTATATTTTTTTACTTTTATAAAACTCAATTTATTTTTCAATTTTTCTACTGTAATTTTTTCTCAAGCCTCAAATCATAATTCTTTTTTATAAGAAATTGTTTTTATTAAATTTGTATTTTTGTATTTTTCTGATAAATTATAAAGATTTCTTTCTACTATTTCTTCCCTTTTTTTTAAACTAATTTTTTTATATTTTGTAAAAATATCTTTTTTTATATAATCAAATCTATTTGTATAAAATAAATCTTTTTTAAGTCAAAAATATAAAAATTCTGAAATTTTTATATCATCATTATTCCCTATTGGATCATCAAAAGTTGGGTCATAGTATTTTTCTCATATTTTTAACCAAGCATGTCAAATATTTGGAAAATCTCTAGAATTAAAAACATATCATTTTTTTATTTCAAAATCTTCTATTCCTGAAAACATCAACATATAAGCAAATAATTTTACATATCAATCACAAACAGAATCTATATTTTTATTTGATAAAATTCAAGAAAAAACTTCTCTTTTTTTTCTATAATCTCAAGTAAAATATTTCAGTTTTTTAATTATTTTAAAATAAATAATTTCTATTTTTTCTTCTCTACTAAAATTTTTTGTAAGATTTTCTGAAGATTTTTTTAATTCTAAAAATAAATTATCATAATCATCATTTTTAAAATATTTTTTATCTTCTATAATTATATTTAAAAATTTTTCTTTATTTTTTATATTTTTTATAATATTTTCAGAAATTAATTTATGTACTTTATAATTTTTTACAAAAGAAAAATTATTTTCATTAAAATATAATAAAGTATTTTTTAAAGTAAAATTATTTTTTTCTAAATCAGAAATATAAAATCCATATTTATCATTTGAAGAAAAAAAATTTTCAAAATCATAAAAATAATAAACAGATTCTTTTAAAAAACTTTTAGTATTTTTTGTAACAAATTTTTTAAAATATTTTTTTGAATTACTATATGCAATTTTTTCTTCTAAAATATAATTTTCTACAAAAAAATATTTTTTATTTTTTACAAAAATTTTTGAATTTTTATTTTTATTTAAAAGTAGCTTATAATTAGATTTTAAAGGACTATAAAATTCTTTAAAATTAGCTCTAAAAATTTTTTGATTTGATTTAAATTCAAATTTTTCATTTAAAAAAATAATTTCAAAACCATTATTTTTTAAATTTAAAATATGTTCTTTAAAAACTAAATTATTATTTACACTAAAATTTTCTAAAATATTTTCTTCCAATTTTTTTTGAACTTCTAAAATTTTCTCAATATTATTTTCTTTTGCAGCCCCTTTCTCCCCAAAAGGGAGAGAGGATTCAGGAGAGAGGGGTTTTTCTTTTGTAGCCTCTTTCTCCCCAAAAGGGAGAGAGAATTCAAGAGAGAGGGGTTTCAGGGATTTAAGCTCTTTATTATTTAAAAAAATTAATCTTTCTAAAAAATTTTTTATATAAATTTTATCACTTTTTTTATAAATTTTTTCAAAAGTTTTTCATATATTTTCTAAATAAATTATTTTTTTTTCTCAAAAAAAATCTTTTTCTATTCTATTTAAAAAATTATCATAAATTTTATCTATATTTATTTTTGCAGAACTTATATTTTGTATAAAAAATAAATTCAAAATTACTAAAAACATTAATATTTTTTTAATCATTTTTTTTTATACAAAAAATAAAATAGTTGCTACCAAAATTCAAAGCATTGCTCAGGCAAAAGCTTCACTTGGTAAATGTCATAAAGATTCTTTGAATTTTTTTCAAAGTGATTCATTTATAGCAGCAGCGTGAAGTCAAGCTTCATATCTAACATTTATTGCATCATACATAACAATTACAGTCAAAACAATTGCAAAAGTAAAAAAATCACTTGTTACTCAATATTTTAATGCAATTGCAATAGTTGTTGAAGAAACAAGCGCAGAATGAACTGATGGCATTCCTCAGCTTGCTAAAGCTTTTGCTAATTCAAATTTGTCATTTTTAAGTTTTGAAATAAATCATTTTATAAAAACAGCAATTAAAAAAGCAATTATTGGAATAATCAATAAATGTGAGTAAAAAAAATTGTAATGTTCTAACAATGGAGTCATAAAAAAATTTTATTTAACTTCTAAAATTCTATATTCAAATTTTCAACCAGGAGCAGAAACTTTTACAATATCTCCTAATTTTTTTCAAATAAGTTCTTTACCAACTGGAGATTCATTAGATATTTTTTTAGGATTACATAAAATATCAGTTTCAGTAATACCAACTATTTTATATTCTTCTTTATCTTTAGTATCCAAACTTTCAATAGTTACAAGAGAACTAATTTTTATTCTTCATTTTTTAACACTAGAATCATTTTCATCAATAACTTCAGCATTTTTAAATTGTTCTTCCAAATCTATTATTCTTTTTTCAACTTGTGCTTGTTCATTTCTAGCATCTTCATATTCAGAATTTTCTGATAAATCTCAAAAAGAAATTGCTTCTTTAAGTTTTTCAGATATATCAAGTCTTTTTACATCTTTTAAATATTTTAGTTCATCTTCTATTTTTTTTAATCATTCTTTTGTTAAAAATATTTTTTTAATTGCCATTTGTTTTTAAGTTATTTTATTAAAATTTTATCTCAATTTACTGATAAGTATAGACTTTGTATTATCATAATATTCCTTTTTTACTTGTATTCAAAAAGTATGTTTTTTATATTCAATAACTAATCTTATAAATCAATCATCTCTAAATCTATTTAAATAAAAAGATTTGTTTCAAAAACTATCAGTTTTATTTATTTTAAAAGAATCTTCATAAGAAAGTACATCAAAAATTTCAAAAACTTTTTCATAACTAGTATTTATAAAAAAATATAAAGATAAATTAGGAGAATAATATTCCAAATATCTATCTATAGGATATTCACTACTAAGATTAAAAATAATATTTTTTTCTTTTTGATTTTTTAATTTATATCATTTAAAAGCCCATCTTATAAAATCTATATTAGCTTTTTCTTTTTTTGAATAACTTATAGTTTTTTCTTTTTCTTCCAATTTTAAACTATCTATAATTTCTGTATTTTCCTTTATTTTATCACTTTGCATTTGTTTTCTTAATTCTTCTTTTTTTTCTTCTAAACTTTTTTCTTTTTTTCCTTCTAATTCTTTTTTTATATTATTTTTTTCTGCTTCATTTTCAAAAAATTCATCATCATTATTATTTATTTTTTCATTATTATTATTTTCATTTATATTTTCTTCTATTTTTTTATTTATCTTACTCAAAATTTCTTTATCCACATTATAATCATCTGTAATATTTTTTCAAAACTTTTCAGAATTTTTATGTTTTAAATCATAAATCATTTTTTTATAAGAGTCATTTAAAAAGAATAATAATAAATTTAATAAAAAAATTATTATTAGAAGAACAAATGTATAAATAATTTTTTTCATATACTTTATTTAAGTTTTATTTGTGAAAATTCTAATTCAACAGGAGTATCTCTTCATAATAAATTTACATTCATTTTAAGTGTTCATTTATTTTCATTTATTTCTGTAATAGTTCAAATATTATCTTCAAAAGGTCATTTTATAATTATAGCAGGATCTCAAATTCTATATTTTGTAGCAAATGTTTCAGAATTTTTTTCAACTGTTCATTTTAATTTTTCTAATTCTGCATCACTTACTGGAACTGGAACATTTCAAGCTCATAAAAAACCTGTTACATTAGGAGTATTTCTAACAATATACCAACTTTCATTAGTTACAATCATATTTACTAGAATATAACCTGGAAAAAGATTTTTTTTCTTAGATACTTTTTCTCCAGAAGCTTTTACTGTTATAACAGAAGCAGAAGGAACAAAAACATCTAAAATAAATTCTTCCATAGCAAAATTTTCTCTTCTTTGAAAAAGTGATTGTTTTACGCTTTCTTCTGTTGAAGATACTACTTGTATAACATACCACTGGTTCTTTTTTTTCTTTCCAAACATAAATATTATTTTTTTTTAGTAAATTATAAAGTTCAAGATAAACTATTTTTTTAAAGAGTAAATCAAGATAAAGTATTTTTTAAAAGGTCAATTAAGTTTCAAAAAATAACACTAAGCATAAATAAAAATAATGTGAATATAGTTAGTGTCCAAAAAACTTGTATAAAAAATATTTTAGTTTCTGTTTTTGTAGGCCAAACTACGTGTCTTAATTCTCTAAGAGAGTCTTTTATATATTGCATAAAAATATAATTAAAAATTATTACTTAAAAAACACTACATAAAAACATTCTTATGTAGTATTTTGTCAATAGACATTTTATTTAAAAAAACCATTTAGTCAAAATTTTTTTTGTGATTTTTGACTAACTAGTAAAAAAAATTTTAAAATCTAAAAATTATCTATTTTTTAATTTCTACTTTTTTAAATAAAAAGTGCATAATATTAGCATATTCTTCTGATTCTATTTTTATTCAATAAGCAATATCTTTGAAAATAACTATATAAACAGAGTCTCAAAAAATAAATAATTGTATTGAAGAATTTTGAGCTGGAAGTTCTGATAGTTTTCACATATTATTTGATTTTACAATTTCTTCTAAAACTGAAATTCCATTACCAAGAAAAATATCAAGTAAAATATTTTTCTTTTTTAATTTTTCTATAAAATTAGGAGAATATTCTCAAAATTTATTTGCTCATAGATTTTCTAAAGTATTACTTGCAAAGAATTTAATTATTCTGTATCATTTTTCTGAAGCTGAAATAATTATATCATCATAAAAATTTTTTATTCAATCTACTCATTCAAAAAAAATAATATTTGGTTTTCAAGCAAAACTTTGTTTTTCCAAATTTTCAAATTCTTTTTCTAAAATAGATAAATTATTTTTTTTATTTTCTATTTCTTCTATTTCAGCTTTTAATTTATGCTCAAAGATTTTTTTATCAGCAATAAAAAATAGTTTTGTAGAGTCTTTTGTAATTTCAGAAATAAAACCATTTTTCACCATTTTTTGCAAAGATTTATAAGTATTTGTTCTTTCATCTCCTATTATTTTTGCAATAGTTGAAGCTGGTTTTTTCCCATATTGATAAAGGAAAATAAAAATTTTTGCTTCTTTTTTTGTAAGTCAAAAACTTTCTAAAATGTTTGTGATATTGTTGTTCATAGATTTTATTAATTATCCCATCCTTGAATTCCTTCCCTTAAGCCTAAGGGAAGGAGGCTACAAAAAAAGATAGTTGTGAATATAGTAGTCACAGGAAGTATACAAATAAAATTGCAATTTGTCAAGTTTTTAATAATATGTTTTGTGTAAGTAATAAATATATGTTAGAATATTTTTAATATTTAAAAAAAAATTATGCAAAAAAATTGTAAAAAATGCTCAAAAAATTTTGAAATTACAAATTTTGATTTAGAATTTTATAAAAAAATTTCTCCAAAATTCCCCTCACCCCAACCCTCTCCCTTGCAGGGAGAAGGAGAAAAAATGATAACTTTTGAAATTCCTACTCCAACACTTTGTCCAGATTGTAGACAACAAAGAAGACTTGCTTTTAGAAATGAAAGAAATCTTTATAAAAGAAAATGTGATGCAACTGGGGAAAGTATTATTTCAATTTATTCTCCTGATAAAAAATACAAAGTTTATGAACAAAGTTTTTGGTGGAGTGATAAATGGAATCCTTTAGATTATGGAAAAGATTTTGATTTTAGTAAAAGTTTTTTTAAACAATTTTGAAATTTATTAAAAGAAGTTCCAAAAGCTTGAATTATAAATAAAAATTCAATAAATTCTGAATATACAAATATTTGTGCAAATAATAAAGATAGTTATTTATTAATTGAAAGTAGTGAT
>JAMONT010000062.1 GCA_027066455.1 Candidatus Altimarinota bacterium | reverse complement strand
ACTTTTGAATATAGTCCAAGGTGTTGAGAAAAATTTTGAGTTAAAAAAACTTATTGAAATAAATGTGAATTATCTGCAGCAAAAGCAAAATTTTTGTATATGTGAAAATGTAAAAATAAAGAAGAAAGTTTAAATTGTACTTTTGAATATAGTCCAAGGTGTTGAGAAAAATTTTGAGTTAAAAAAACTTATTGAAATAAATGTGAATTATCTGCAGCAAAAGCAAAATTTTTGTATATGTGAAAATGTAAAAATAAAGAAGAAAAATGTCCTATTTATAATACTTTGCCTGCAAAAAAAGATTGTTACTATAAATATATTGAAAATAAAAATTGATGTAAAATACAAAAATTAATTTGTGAAAAAAAGTATAAATATAAATTAACTCAATCTTTGGAAGAAAGAATAAAATGAGTTGTTACTAAATTTATACAAAAACTAAATAATTCTAAAATATCAAATAATGCAAAAATTAAAAAAATTGAAAATATTATTAGAAATCTTAAAATAATTTCTAATAAAAAACCTGAACTTAAAAATATTTTTGATTATTTAACAGAACTTTTAGAAGAAGAAATTGTTATGTTAAATATTAATTTATAAATAAAAAAAGAGAGAATTTTAAACTATAAATAGGACTGTGTATTAAATTGTGTAAACAGAAATATCAAAAAAATAGATATTTCTATTTTTTTGCTTACTATGTTATTTTAAAAATAAACTAAGTCTAGGTCTTTTATAAGTTTTGTAAAAATTTTTTTCATCTGAAATAAAATTTTCTCCTGTTTTTTCTATACTATCAATAAAAAATGTAAAAAAAACTTTTGAATCTTTTCTAAAATTTTCTAAAATAATTTTTTTAACAAAATTATTAGGTGGATAAGTTAAACCAATTCAGATATGTTCTAATTCAATAACAATAGCAACATCATCTTCGAAATCTCTTGAATAAGATTTTATGATTAATTCAGAACAAACAAGTGATTTATCTGAATAATAATTAAATAAATGGTCATATCATTTCCCAATATTTTCTAAAGATTTTTTTATTGTTCTTTCTATTTTTTCTGATTTAAAATTAGTTCTTGAAACTCATAAATAATCATATTTTTTTAACATTTTTCCTAATTCAACTATTTTTACTCAAATTCCTGTAGACTCTATAATATAGTGCTTTTTATCTTCTAAATTTTTCAAAATTTTGAAATCAAAATTTTTTTTCAAATATTCTCAAGTTCATAAATACATAGACATATGTTTCCAAAATCCAGGTATAGAAATATTAGTTGCATTCCAATTTCATCTTGTTAAAAGAATATCTCAAGTTTTTGCTATTTTCAAATATTTTTCAATATTTTTTTTAGAAATAAGTCAATTTTGTCTAAAAGTAAATCTAATTCTAGTAATTAAGCCTCAAATATTTTTTGATAAAAACAATAAAATTATTTTTAATCTATTTGTTATATAAAAATAAATATTTTTATAATCAGTCAAAATTCTATAATCTTTTTCTAGTAAATTTTTTTCAAACATAAAATATAGTTTTGTATCTATTCTAGATTTGAAAGGAAAAATAAAAATATTTGGTGTATTAATTAAATTTATAAAATTTGGTTTATAAATATATTTTGCAAAAGTTCAATAATCTTTTTTAAAATTATCTCATAAAAATTGTCTTATAAAATTTTCATGGTTTCAAAAAATTTTTAATAGTAAAATTAAACTATTAAAATAAAGTATAAGTAAATATTTTCTTATAACTAATTTATTATAATCTGTAATAACAAAAAAAATTCTATATTCAGATTTATTAATTAATTTTTGTAAATTTTCAAAAAAAATAATATATTCTTTCCATAATTTCAAAAAAGAATTTTTATCTTCTGTAGTAAAAAAATTTGTTTCCAGCTTAATAAGTGAGTGATTTTCTAATTTTTTAAAAAGATTTTCTTTTTCTTTTTCCAATTTTAAAACTTCTTTTAAAATTTTTATATATTTCATTTTAAAGATTTTTATTTAATATTTTTAACATAATATATTTCTATTATAATATATTTTTATTATTTTTTCAAACCTTCTTTTAAAAAAAAACTTTTTTTCCCAAAACTTTTTCAATTCACAATAATTTCTACAAAATGTTCTCAAACATAAAGTGCTTTTGTAGACATAATTTTTAAAGGATGTTTTTTTGTTATTTGTTTACTTTTCAAAGGACTAAAACCCTCTGTTAACAATTTTTTAATTTTAAAAACTTTTGGCAATAATTTATTATTTTTTCATATAAAATGAATTTTATAATCTATAATTAAATTTTCTGATTTTTTAGAGTTTATTTCAAATTCAAATTCTAAACTTTCTCCTATTTTTACTTGTTTGTTTTTTATAAAAAAATTTTCTATAAAAATTTTTGGGTTACTAGAATATCATAAAAATTCTAGTGTTTTTTTATTTCAGGCTTTTACTAAAGTTCTAGTTCAGTGAGAAATAATATAATCTATATCTTTAGAATTATTTTTATTCTTCCACTTTTTTAAAGTTTCAACAACTAAATCTTCATCAATTTTTGAAATATCATTCAAGTGATTTGCAACACTTCTTGTAACAAATCTTGATTTATCAAAATACAAATTATCTAAAATTGCAATAGTTTTTTTATAATCCAAATTTATTTTTGAACTCCAAGGCAACTTTGCTCTACTTCCCTCACTTGAGAGTCTTCTCAAAAAATAATTATCTGATTTACTCCACTCAAACATTTTTTCAAAAGTTTCTTTTTCAAATTTATTAAAAAAATATCTAATAGAATCTTCAGCAGAAGCATATGGAGTAAATTTTGATTGAGCAAAAAAAGAAAATTCTAAATTTTCTTTATTACATCAAAATTTTCTTATATAATCACAATATGGAGTAAAAATAAAATCTCAAAAATTATTATCCAAAGTTCAATTATCTTTTATTTCTGGTAAACTTTTTATTAAAATGTTTACAGCTTTTTCAAAATCATCTGGTAAATATTTTTTTAACATATCAGAAATATGATAAATTCTTTGTTTTAATTCTAGTTCAGGAAAAAGTTCTAAAACTTCTTTTTCAAAATTTTCACTTAAAAAATCAGGATAAATATTTTTTAAAAGCATTGATAAATATTCAACTTTTTGCTTATTAAAAAGTTGGTCTTTTAAGGAAAAAGATGGTGTTGTTTTTTTCATAATTTTTTATTATATTTTTTATTTGAATGGTTAAAACCTCTGTTGATTAAGAAAATTATACAATAAATTTTTTATCTATTTTCCCATCAATTACTTTTATTCAATCAGCTTTTAACATTTCAATTTTAGAATTTGTTCCATCTGGTCAAGAATATCAACCTAATTTTCAACTATGAGAAATAACTTTGTAGCAAGGATAAATATCAGGATTTTTATTTGTTTTCATAACTGATGCAATTCTTCTTGGGTGTACTCAAAAAAAATCAGCTAAAATTTTGTAAGTTGTTACTTTATTTTTAGGAATTTTTAGTAATTTTTCTAAAATTTTTTCATTTAATTCTAAATCTTTTTTTGATTTCTTTTTTGCTTTTGTTCTTATAGGAACTTCTAAACTTTTTTCTATCCAAATATCCAATTCTTCCCTCTGTTCTAAAATTTCTTCTGGTAAAATATAATATGAAAGATTAACTTTTTTTCATTTTTTTTCATACTCAAAAATTTGTGATTTTTTTTCTAAATAATCATCTAAATTATTTTCTCCAACTTTAAAATATAATTCTCACATTGCATAAATAGCAAAAATTTTTTTATTTTTATAAATTCAATAACCTCAAAACATTGATTTTATAGTAAATTCAGAATCTCAATTTAAACAATCCTCTAAAAAATATTCTAGAAATTGTGGGATTTTTTTTGGCATAAATTTATTTTAAAATTAAATTTTTTTTATTATCTATATTTTTTAATCTTTTTAAAATACTTGGGTGAGAATAATAAAATATTTCATATAAAAAATGAGGTGAAATATTTGATTTTGTTTTTTTACTTAATTTTATTAAAGCACTTTTCATAGCTTCAGGATTATATTTTTCTATTGAATAATTATCTGCTTGATATTCATAATATCTAGATATTGAATTATTTAAAATTGGAAAAATTATAAATAAAGGTAAAAGAAGAATTAGTATATTTAACATTCATATTTGAACACTATTATTTTTAAAAAATATTTTTCCAGTTACTAAATCATTTTTATGATTTTCATATTTTAATCATAATCAAAACAAAAATGTTAGTAAAAATATTAATAAAAGTAAATTATAAATTATATGATTAAGTTTGTAATGACCTATTTCATGATATAAAACTGCTATAATTTCTTCTTTGTCAAAATCTTTTATCAAAGTATCATATAAAACAATTTTTTTTGTAGGACCAAATCAAGTGAAAAATGCATTTGCTTTTGATGATCTTTTACTTCAATCAATAATATAAATTCATTCTAACTCAATATTTTCTTTTTTAGCAATTTTTAATATTTCTTTTTTTAATTCAATATTCTCTATTTGTTTTAAATCATTAAACATTGGAATTATTATTGAAGATCAAAAAATCATCATAAATGTAATAAATCAAACTAAAAATGAATATAAATAAAAAATATATTTTTTAGGCATTTTTTTATTTTTTAATTCTTTTTCTTTTAGAGAAAATTGCATTAATGGCCAAATGTATATTGCTAAAAGTACTGAACTCAATAAAATAATTTTTAAATTATCAAAAATAAATATTGATAAACTCATATTATTAAATCAAAATTTTTCTTCTATTATAAAATAATAATAATAAGCAAAAGGTAAATCTATTATTTTAAAAATAATATTTAAAACTACAAAAAATAAAATTCATTGAATTAATCTTTTTTTTGCTATTTTTCAAATAAAATTGTCCAATTTTCAAAATAAAGTAAAAATTAAAGCAAATAATATTATTAATCAAATGGTAAAACTAGATAACATTTTTAAAAAAAATTTATCTTTAGAATATTGTGTTGATGAAATATATTCTTTTGCATTATAAACTTGAGAAAATTCTTTCGGTAATTCTGCAGGTCAATTTAGATAATTTAATATATCTAATCAAAATCATACAAAAAAGTATAATATTACAGAAATTATTAAATATTTTTTCATTTTTTTTTATATTATTAATTAATTTATTTTTTTTGCTTCTAAAAACATTTTATCAAAATCAGAAATATATTTTTTATCTTGAAAAACTCGATATTTTTCATATTCATTTTCAGCTAAAACTATTGCAATTTCTTTTGAAATTTTTCAGTTATCTTGTAAAATTTCTTCTTCATTAAATTGTAAAAAAGCATCTAATTTTTTTGCCCAATCTTTCATATACATCATTTTTGCTTTACTTGCTTGAAATTCTGCAAAATCAAGATACATATCAACAATATGATTTAAAGTTTTTAATTCCTTTTTTTCTAAATAATTTTTTGCAACTTTCACATCTGATTTTAAAATTTTTCAATTTGGTGCTTTTTTCCAATTTGTTAATCAACAATTTTCTTTTTTTGAACTAACTCTGTCATAAATTATTTCAGCTGCTGTATTTCATGTGATTGCAAAATGCAATTTATTTTGAACTTTTGCAAAAAATTTTATTGTTTCTAAAGAATCTTTTGAATAATCTACAGAAGTGGCATAAATATCAGTTATTTTTTGGTAACTCATTCTTTCACTTGCTCTAATTTCTCTAATTTCTTCTAATAATTCATCAAAAAATTGTGCATCAAATTTTGTTCAATTTATAAATCTATCTTTATCAATTGCAAATCATTTTAAAATATATTTTTGTAAAATTCCAGTTGCCCAAATTCTAAATTCAGTTCACCTATTTGAATTTATTCTGTATCAAATTGCAATAATTGCTTCAAGACTATAATGATTTGTTTTATATTTTTTTCAATCTAAAGCAGTTATTGAGTATTCCTCAATAACTGATTTTTCCTTTAATTCTCAGCTTTTAAAAATATTTTTTAAATGCAAAGAAATATTATCTATTCAGCATTCAAAAAGTTTTGAGATTTTTTTTTGAGTAAGCCAAAGATTTTCATTTTCAAATAAAACATCAATTTTCACTTTATTA
This sequence comes from Candidatus Altimarinota bacterium, assembly GCA_027066455.1. Lineage (GTDB taxonomy): Bacteria > Patescibacteriota > Gracilibacteria > BD1-5 > UBA6164 > JAMONT01. Next base: position 2,079 of record JAMONT010000062.1, on the reverse strand, counting down.
TCAGATGTTTTATATAATGCAAATTCATTTTGTTGCATAATTTTTAAATATTATTAATTAATTTTTTTATTTTATATGCCTTTTCAAAATGGTCTAATTTTTTTTCTTCTATCCACCACTTTGCAACCTCCATTAATAATTCTGGATTAATATTTTTATTTTCAAAAAAAGCATAAAAAGAAAGTCAAACATTTTCTCCTTTTTTAGCAATTTTTTCTTCACAAATTTTTATTATTTTATTTTTTATTTCTTGGTTCATTTTTTTGTTTTAAAATATTAAAGCATCTCTTCCAAAATTTCTAAAAATAAATCAAAATTTTGTTTATCTTTTCTTTTATCTTTATAAACTTTTGCTATTAAATTAATTCATTCCATAGAAAAAATTATAAATTTTGCAATAGTTTCTGGAGATTTTTTTGGTGTAAAATCTGGAATTTTTTTTATATGTTCTATAATTCCCTCTTCCCAATTTTTGAATAATTCACTCAATTTATTTCTATAAAATTCATCAACATCAGAAAGTTCAAGTGCCATATTTCAGAGTAAACATCATCATTTAAATTTATTTTCTTCAAATTCTCAGTGTAATATTTTACATAAATTTATTATATCATCTTTACTAGCAACTTTTTTTGTTAAAATTTCATAAAATTCTTTTGGAGCAGATTCATAAAAAAAATAATCCATAACTGCTAAAAAAAGTGATTTTTTATCTCTAAAATGATGATAAAAAGCTCACTTACTTATTCACAGTTTTTCTACAATATTATTTATTGAAGTATTTTTATATCAATTCAACAAAAATAAATTGTGAGAAGTTTTTATAATTTCTTGTTTTGGATTTTTAATCATTTTTTTTATACAACTTTTAAAATATCCATTTTCATAGTTTTCATATCTGCCAATTTAGCAAATTCTTTCATAATTTCTGGTTTTTCTTTAAACTCTTTTTGCATATTTTCAAAAAATATATTTCTTTGTTCAAGTGTATCCCATTTTAAAATACAATAGATATTTCCATTTTCATCAACGGCAGAATCTCTAAATTGTAATCAATCTTTTCCTTGCATATCAACATTTATTTCATCTGACATTTTTTTCCAATCTTCTATTTTAACTCATTTATTTAATTCAAATTTAACTAATACATATATTTCTTTCATATTTTTTTGTTATTTTATATAATATTTAAAGTTTTCATTTCCATAGTTTCCATATTAGCAAATTTTCCAAATTCTTTCATTCCTTCTTCATCACTTAAAATTTTTTTCATAAATTTTTCTTGAAATTCTTTATTTTCCCATTTTACAATACAATATACATTTCATTTTTCATCAGTGGCAGAATCTCTTGAAATAAAACCTTCTGCTTTTTTCAACTCTTTATTAATTTCATCAGACATAATTTTCCAGTCTTGAATACTTATTCATTCATTTAATTCAAATTGTACTAATTCATATATATTTTCCATAATATTTTTATTATTTATTAAAATACCAGACCAACTGGTTGGTTTATAATATATTTATTTTTTAAAATAATGCAAGAAAAAAAGCAAAATAATATTATTTTACTTAAATTTAAAATCATTTATTTTACACATAAAACTTTCATATAACCATTTTCCATAGTTTCTTTTTTAGTATATCCAGAATTACAATTAGTCATTATTACATTTCCCCATTTATGATTAAATATATAATCATAAGATTGTGATCATACTCAAGTTTTATCTTCTATAAATCTACTATTACTAACACAAAAATTATTTTCCATATGTGCTTTTGCTATATTTTTAGCACAACCTAAATCTTGATTTCAATCAAAATCAGTAATTTTATTATTTATTTGTTCTAATAAAAAATAAAGTTTTGTATTCTTTTTTGTTACACCTTTTCCACTTGAATCTCTATATTTTTTTCCAAGTTTTTCTAATTTTTTATCAATAATTTTGGGTTAATAGGAAAAATTGTGTGCTGAAAAGCACCTTTTTTTATCTTAAATTTCTTTCATAAATCCACAAAGAAATGAATGAAATAAGTCTATCAATTCTAAGTCATCTATGTCTTTGAATTTGAA
>JAMONT010000061.1 GCA_027066455.1 Candidatus Altimarinota bacterium | reverse complement strand
AGCATAAATATTTTTTGTTAATTTCTAATACTTTATTTATAATTTTTTTACAAAATTTTGCAAGTTCTTTTTTAAAGAAAATTTTTTAGCTAAACTTTTTTTTGATTTTTTAGAGAAAAAAAGTATTATTAAAAATAGTTTTAAAAAATAGTTAAAAAGAATAAAAAGAAAATAATAAAAAATAATAAAATTTAAAAAATAATAAAAAATATGTTAGAAAAATTAGAAAGTATAGAAAAAGCTTTTTTAATAGAGCTTGAAAAAATTAATTCAAAAATAGAATTACAAAATTTAGAAGCAGATATTTTATGAAAAAAATGAAGTCTGAAAGCTCTTTTAAAAGATATTAAAAATTTTTCTATAGAAGAAAAAAAAGAATTTTGATTAAAAATAAATTTAGCTAAAAATTTTGTTTTAGAAAAAATTGGAGCAAAAAGTATAGAACTTGAGCAAAAAGAATTTTTAGAACTTTGAAAAAAAGAAAAAATAGATGTTACACTTGAATTTCCATCAAAGGATAAAGGACATATGCATCCTATTAGTTTAACTTCAAAAATTTTGGAAGATATTTTTATTTCAATGTGATTTAAAATAGAAGATTGACCACAAATAGAAAATGAAGATTATAATTTTGAAAAATTAAATATTCCTGCTGATCATCCAGCTCGTGATGTTTGGGATACTTTTTGGCTTTCTGATGAAATTAATAAAGAAAAAAATTTGTGAGAAAAATTACTTCTTAGAACTCATACAAGTCCTGTTCAAATTAGAACAATGCTAAAATGAGAATTACCAATAAAAATAATAGTTCCCGGGAGAGTTTTTAGATATGAACAAGAAGATGCAAGACATACTTCCAATTTTTATCAATTAGAATGACTTGTAATTGGGGAAAAAGTAAATTTTTGAGAATTAAAATGGACTCTTGAAATGGTAATGAAAAAATTACTTTGAGAAAAAACAAAACTTAGATTTAGACCAAGTATTTTTCCTTTTACAGAACCTTCTGCTGAAATAGATATTAGTTGTCAATTATGTTCAGGAACTTGAAAAATAAAACAAGAAAATTGTAAAATGTGTAGTGCAACAGGTTGGGTTGAACTTCTTTGAGCTTGAATGGTTCACCCAAAAGTTTTATCTGAATCTGGAATAGACCCAGAAAAATATTCTTGATTTGCCTTTTGAATGGGAATAGATAGAATTGCAGCACAAAGATTTTGAGTAAGTTCTAGTAGAATGTTTTACCAAAATAAATTTAAGTTATTGAAACAATTTTAGGGGAAATTAAAAAAGCAAAAAAATTTTTGCTTTTTTTTGTGTTTAAATTTTTTGTATGTTAAAATAAATTTATATAATTTAATTAAAAAAAAATATGCCTAAAATAAAAATATGATTTTTTCTACATTTTTTAGTATTGATAATAAGTTTTATACTATTATTAAATATAATAATTATTTATCAAAATATCTTTGATATAGATAATTTAAAGTTTTTTTTGATATATTTTATTTATGTATCAATATTTTATTTTGTACTAAAAAATAATTTACTTGCTATAAAATTTTTTGCTTTAATAAATTTTATACTTTTATGATGAATACATATTTTTTATACTATTTATGAGTGAATAAGTTTAGAAAAAATTTGAATTTTTTCTGGATATGCTAAATTTTATATTTCTATAATTATAATGATAATTATATTATTTAAACTTTTTTATTTACATAAAAATATAAAAAAATGAACTGAAAATTTAGAAAAAAAATTAGTCACAAATAAAAATCAAACTAAAACTTTTATAATTTATCAAATTTTAATATTAATTTTTTTAGTTATTTTTCGTTATTGATACTATGATATAGAAGAAAAAAAATTAGAAATTGATAAATCATTTTTTATATCAAAATATCAAAATACTGAAATAAAAGATGAAGATAATTTATATATTAGTATAAAAAAATTTAAATATAATGAAAAAACTTTAAAACAAATTGGAACAAAAAAGAAAGCAAAAGAAAAATTTTTTGAATGTTTGTATGAAAATAAATGTTATTGAAATTTAGAAGATTATGAAAAAATAGTTTGAAAACTTAATTGAACTATAGATTTTGATAATAAATATGAATACTGAAAAAAAGAAATAACAAATAAAACTAGAAAATTTAAAGTTAAATTATTTTTAAATAAAAATATTTCAGTTTTATATAATTTTGATGAAAATCATAAAAAAATGATGAATTTATTTATTTTAGAACTTTCAAATAAAAAATATTTTAAAAAAGTTTGAAAAGAATTTCCTATATATACAAACTTATTAAATTTTAATAGAGAAACAAATTATGATATTTTATTTAATTTAAAGAATAATAAACAAAATAAAGCTATAAATATATTAGAAACTGAGTTAAAAATATATTTAACAATGTTAGATTGAGATTGAGATGTTATAGATATTTTAGTTGCTCATACACTTATAAAAAATAAATTAAAAATTATGGGTTTAATATTAAATAATTTTGAAATAACAAAAGAAAATAAAAATAAATTAGCAATATTATTAAAAAAAGAAATAACTTCTAAGCCTTTAGATAATGCATTAATATATCAGGATAGAACAAGCGCAAAAGAATTTAAAGATAGTGATATTCCCTTAAATACAACTTTGTTACAATATGAAAATTTTAGAAAAATGCACAAGGAAAAATTATTTTATCAAATTAAATATAAATGAAATCCTCCTAAAAAACTTATAAAACAATATGAACTTTCAACAAAAAATATAAGCTATTTTAAAAGTAATTATATATGAAAATATCTTTTTGGATATGGTTGACTTTATACGTATAGAGAACAATACAAAGAATTTGAAAACTTAGAAAATTTTAGAAAAAAAGTTTTAGAAAAATTAGAGAAATAAAAAAAGCAAAAATTATTTTTGCTTTTTTTATTGTGTTTAAAATTTTTGTATGTTAAAATAAATTTATATAATTTAATTAAAAAAAATAAAAATCTAATTGTCAACAGTTTCAATCCTCTGCTTTTAAAAAATTCAATTATACTTTTAAAAAAATCAACCTTTTATTTAAAAAATTCAATCTTCTAACTTTTTCTAATCATCAACAAATTTTTTTAATCTCCTATTTTTTACATCAAATTTTTATAATTTTCCCTAAACATTCTTTATAATTCAACTACTCCAAAGCCCATGAACATTACATCTTATCCTAATTTCAAAATCATCTATATCTCAAACATTAAAAGTAGTTTTTGCTTTTTCTCAAATACTTAAAAATTTTTCCTCAATTAAATCTCCATATTCATCATATAAAGATACTGAATAAATAGAATGCCCTTCAACCATTGGGTGTTTTATTTTTCCGATTTCTACAAATACTTTTTGGTGAGAAATATTTATTTCAGGAATATGATTTTTTTCTAAAGGAGTCATAAAATTTTTATTTTGGGCATACAAAATTTCTTCTTTTATTTCCATAAAATTGTCTTTTGTTTCAAAACAATTTGGACAAAAAAAATCATAAGGTAATTCCCCAAAAAGTGTTCAAGCTTCAATTTCTTCTTTTGGGTCTCAAATAGCTTCATCATAAATATAGTTACAATTTGTACATAAATATTTCATATTTTTTTTATTTAAAAATTAAAAAAAGTTTATTTCACACATTTTTTTATTTCAATTTTTTCAATTTTTTGTAATTTTTCTTTTCATAAAAAAATTATAACATTAGAATTAGGATTTTTTATTTCTAAACTATTTTTCTTTTGTTTTATATCTATATAATATTTTTTATTTTTTATTTCTTCCAAAATACCAGAATTTTCATAATTTTTATAAAAATATCCTAGAAAAAAAGAAAAAATTATCAGTAAACTTGATATAAAAATTTTTTTATTCATAATATTTTAAAATTATTTTCCAGCTTTAACAGTATTTTTCATAAGCATTGCAACTGTCATTGGACCAACTCAACCTGGAACTGGAGTAATTAAATTTCCATTTTTTTCTATTTCTTTGAAATCAGCATCTCAAAAAATCTTTTTGTCAATAACAGAAAATCACACATCAATAATAACAGAATTTTTATTCAACATTTCAACTTTTAATAAATGTGGACTTCAAGTTGCTGAAATTATTATATCAGAATTTTTTGTAAAATATTTCAGATTTTTAGTTTTAGAATTACAAATAGTTGTTGTAGCTCAAGCATTAATTAATAAATTTGCAACAGGTTTTCAAACAATATTACTTCTTCAAATTATTGTAACATTTTTTCAAGAAACTTCTATTTTATATTCTTTCAAAAGTTCCATAATTCCAGCTGGGGTACAAGGAATCAAAGCATTTTCATCTCATAAAACAACTTTTCATAAATTAACTGGAGAAAATCAATCTGCATCTTTTTCTGGAGAAATATTTTCTATAATTTTTTCAGAATTTATATGTTTTGGTAAAGGAAGTTGTACCATAAAAGCAGTAACTTCTTTATTAGTATTCAATTTTTTTATTTCAGAAATTAATTTTTCTTCAGAAATATTATCATCAAATTCAAGCAAATTAAATTCTATTCAAACATAATTTGCCCATTTTTCTTTTTGTTTTATATATCTTAAACTAGGGGAATTTTTTCAAACTAAAATAACTGTCAATTTATATTTTTTTCAACTATTTTTAATTTTTTGTTTTAATTCTTCAAAAATTTTTTCAGCAATTTTTTTTCAATCAATTATCATTATTTTAATTTTTATAAAATTAATATGTTTTTTATACTTAATTTTTATAAAAATACAAGTTTAAAATATGTAATTTATAGTTTCCCCAAAATTTCATAAGGATTCTTTAGTTTTTCAAACAAATAGAGGTTTCATAAAATTAAAAGTATCTCTATTCTCCCATATTGATGATAAATACAAAGACATTGTTTAATAAATTTATAATTCATATTTCTAAAATTACTTTTCTAAAATCTTTTTTAATTTTGTATTGATACAAAATTTATTTAAAAAAAATCACAATATATTTTTTACTTGCTATGAAAAAAAACAAATTTTCTATTGCAATTTTTTAAAAATAATTATACTAGAGAATGTAATTATAATAACATAGAAAATATGAAAATAGCTGTAGTTCATGAAATGCTTATAAAATTGTGATGAGCTGAAAAAGTTGTGGAAAAACTTTTAAAAATTTTTCCTAAAGCTGATTTGTTTACTTTGATTTACGATGAAGAAAAAGTGAAAAATATTTTTCCTAAAAACATTATAAACAAACAAGTTTTCTCTCTTCCAACACAAAAAAGGTATTCTTGGATAAAAAAGCAAAGATTTTGTTTAGATTTAATGTCAAGATCTATTGAACAGTTAGATTTTTCTAAATATGATATTGTGATTTCTAGTTCTAGTTGATTTGCTCATTGAGCTATCACAAAACCTGAAACAAAATTTATAGTTTATTCTCATGCACCTGCAAGGTATATGTGGGATTGGACAAATGAATACAAAAAAGATATATGATTTGATTCTTGAATTAAATCATATTTATTAAACAAATTATTTTTAAAACTGAGACAGTGGGACTATATAGCTTCAAAAAGAGCTGATTTAGTTATTGCAAATTCTAGTAATACTGCTAAAAGGATTTGGAAATATCATAAAAATAAAGCTGAAATTTTATATCCACCTGTTGAAGTTGATAGATTTTCAGAAAAACTAAATTTTGAAAATAAATATTGAGATTATTATATTATAGTTTCAATGTTAGCTCATTATAAAAAAATAGAAATAGCAATAGAAGCTTTTAATAAAATGCCAGATAAAAAATTATTAATTGTTTGAAATTGAGATTTTAGGTGAGAATTAGAAAAAATTGCTAAAGAAAATACTGTTTTTGTTTGAGCTAAATATTCTAAAGATTTAGTATGATTTTTACAAAATGCTAAAGGTTTAGTTTTTCCTTGAGAAGAAGATTTTTGAATTGTTCCTGTAGAAGCTTTAGCCTGTAGTATTCCTCTTTTTGCATATAAATGATGATGATTACTTGAAACAAATTTAGAATGAATTACTTGAGAATTTTTTCAGGATAAAAACTGAAAAGATTTTGTAGAAAATTTTGAAAAATTTGATAAAAAAGTAAAAAATAATTTTTATAAAAAAGAGAATATTTTAACACAAGCTAAAAAATTCTGAGAAAAAGAATTTGAAAAAAGGATAAAAGAATTAGTTTTTGAAAAATAAAAAAAAATTTCTCAATCTACTTTTCCTGAGAAATTAGGAAAAGTAGTTTTTTTTAGTGATTTTTTTTAAATAATTTTATTTTTTTAATTTTATTTATTTATTATGAAAGAAAAAAGTGAAAAATTAAATCAAATATTTTTAGATGATACAACTGTTGTAATATGATGAAATGGTTGAATTTGAGGAGAGGTAATAAAAATATTAAATAAAAATAATAAAAAATATATTAGTATTTGAAGTAGAACACAACCTACAGATATAAATAAAGGTTTTATAGGTTGAGATATATATGATAAAAATTCAGAAGCATACAAAGTAATAATGAAACAAATATGTAATTCACAAAGTGCTATAAATATCATTCTTAATGCAGGTTTTAATATGGATAAAACTCCTAAAGAAATAAATTGAAAAACATATAGAGATGCTATTAATCCTAAAACATGAGAAATATGGGAAGATATTATGAATCAAAATATTCAAATTACAAATAAAGAAAAAAACAAAATTAGGAGAGAAATAACAGAAAGTCAAATAAATTTTTATAAAGATTTTTTTAAAAACTTATCAGAAAGAGAATCTAATAAAAATATTAATGTAGTTTTTTCTAATTGAACAATTGCTAAATATAAAGAATCTCTTTTTTTAAAAGACTCTATGTATTGATATTCAAAACAAGAAACAACAAAAATCATAACAAAGCTTTTTTGAAAGTTAAAAGATAAAAATGTAAATGTGAAAGATATTTATTTAGCATTAGTTGAGACAGATATGCTTAAAATAGACCTTTTGGATCAAACAGCTAAATTAGCAAAAATATTATCTCCTTATTTTCCATTAGATTGAAAAGAAATGGAGCAAAAAGATTTACTTGATCCTAAAGATATTGCTAACTTTTTATGTGAAATATTAAATAAAAAAGCAGATGAAATACCAGATCAAATAGCTGTTGTTAGTAAAGATGATTTAAATGTATCTGAAATACAAAAGCAATTTAAAATTCAAAAACCTAAAATGATAGAGTTTATAAAATTAAAAAACCTAAAAAAAGAAGGTGATTTTTTTATACTAGATGAAACTTTAATATCTTTTTTATTAGAATTAAGAAAAGTATGATTAGATGTTTATTATGAAAAAAATAAACACAATATAGTTAAAAAAGATAATTTATATAAAACATTAGGTGTTTTTGAAAGCAATTTAAAAACTTTGGATAAAAAAATTAATTTTGAACATTTATTGTATCTTTGTTTTAAAGCAGAAAATAATTATCCTTAAAATAAATTAGAAAAATATTACTTTTTTAAAAAGTAATATTTTTTTGTTACCTAATTTTTGACACATTTATATTAATCTGATAAACTAAATGTAAGCTTATAAAAATACTTCTTTAATTTGTCAGTTTATTATGAAAGTAGAACAAAGAATTTTTAAAGAATCTGAAGGTTGGTCTAATGAAAATATTAATACTAAAACTTGATTAGTATTAGCTTTTTGTTCTCCTTCACTTATAAAAAAAGAATCTAGTTATAATTCACTAAAAAAATTTTATCCAAATGCAGAAATAGTAATGGTTTCAACTGCTTGAGAAATTTTTGATATAGAATTGCTTGATAATACTATTTCAGTTAATGCTTTAACTTTTGAAAAAACTAAAATAAAAGTAATTTCTAAAGAAGTAGAAAATATCAAAGATAGTTTTAATATAGCTCAAAAATCAGCAAAAGAAATAAAAAAAGAAGATCTAAAATATGTTTTAGTTTTTCAAGATTGATTATGAATTAATTGAGAATATTTTTTAGATTGATTAAAAAGCATTTTAAATAAAAATGTTTTAATTACTTGATGATTGGCATGAAATTTATATGATCCTCAAAAAACTTATGTTTCATTAAATAATATAGCAACTGAGAAAAATATGGTTATATTAATCTGACTTTATTGAGATTCAATTAACATATGAAATGCCTCTTTAGCATGATTTAAAATTTTTTGAATAGA
>JAMONT010000060.1 GCA_027066455.1 Candidatus Altimarinota bacterium | reverse complement strand
ATCTCGTTACTATTAAGCACTTTACAAAAAGTGCTTTTTTCTTCGCATATTTTTCAGATTATAAACTCGATTTTTTCAGAAAATGATTATACTAAAATAGTATAATAAATCACTTAATAAAAGCAAATAAATGACTAAAAAAAATATTTTAAAAAATAAATCAAAAGATGAATTAATTGATGAAATTTTAGAATTAAGAGAAAAATTAAGAAAACAAGAAGAGGAAAATAATAAATTAAAATGACAATTAAAAATTGATAGTAAAACTTCAAGTAAGCCAAGTTCAACAAATATTTTTGAGAAAAATACTCCAATTTGTAATTCAAGAATTAAATGAGAAAATCCTAGATGATGAGTAAAAAATCACAAATGAAATAATTTAAAAAGAGAAGAAAAAGTAGATAAAATAGTAGACTTAACACCTTGTAAATGCCAAAAATGTGGTTTAAAATTTTCTAAAAATTTCATCAAAAATTTAGAAAAGATAACAAGACAGGTTATTGATTTAAATGAACTTAAGAAATTTGTTACAGATTATCAAAAAAGTGAGATTAAATGTCCATCTTGTGGATTTTTAAATACTGTTGATTTTCCTAAAAATATTAAAAGACCAGTTCAATTTTGAGAAAATATAAAGGCTTTTTGAATATATTTAAATAATCATTGAATGATTAGTTTTGATAGAATTCAGCAACTTTTTTTAGAGGTTTTTTGACTTAAAATAAGCCAAACTACACTTTTAAATTTCAATAAAATTTGATTTAAAAAGCTTGAATATTTTGAAGAAAAAATAACAAAAAGCTTGTTAAATCAAGAAATTATTCATGTTGATGAATCTTGAATTCGTGTTAAATGAAAATTAAATTGGGTGCATAATGTTTCTACAAAAGATTTAACTTTATTAAAACTTCATGAGAAAAGATGACGTGAAGCTATTGAATATAATGCAATTTTACCTATTTTTAATAAAATAATTATAAGTGATAATTATGCAAGTTACAAAAATAAGTATAACTTTAAACAATGATTTTGTAATGCTCATCATTTAAGAGAATTAGCTTATGTAACTGAATTTGAAAATAAAAAATGGGCTGAAAAATTTAAAAATTTATTATTAAAATCAAAAAAGTTAAAAGAAAATAATCTGAAAAAGTGAATTAATTTTTTAGAAAAAAAAGAAATTCAAAATATTAAAATAGAATATTTAAAAATTTTAAAAAATTGAGAAAAGGAATATGAAAAAGTTTTTAAAATAGCTTGAAAAAGAGGAAAAACTAAAAAATTAAAGTGACATAATCTACTTTTAAGATTAGAAAAAACAATAAATGAAACACTTTTATTTATTGAAAATTTTAATGTGCCTTTTGATAATAATCAGGCAGAAAGAGATTTAAGAATGGTGAAATTAAAAAATAAAGTGAGTTGATGTTTTCGTTCATTTGAATGATGAAAAAATTTTATGAGAATTAGAAGTTATATTTGAACTTTAAGAAAACAAAAAAAAGAGACTTTTTCAGCTATTTTAAGTTTATTTTGATGAAATATTTTATTTCCTGAAATGTAAAAAAAATCCCAACTTATGAAAAATTGGGATTTTTTGGTTGATAGTAACATAAATTGTATACAAAAAATAATAAAATATAAGAATAAATGACACTAAATTTACTCCT
>JAMONT010000059.1 GCA_027066455.1 Candidatus Altimarinota bacterium | reverse complement strand
GGTTGGGGTGAGGTTCCAGAAAGAGAAGAAAAGTTTGGATCAATCTCCACAACAATCAAATATTTAATTATTCCGTTTTTTCTTAAATAAACTGTTGATTTTCATTTTTTTATTAATGAATTTATCTTTAATTTATCTCAATCTTTTTCTAATTTCAAAGTTTGTTCACGATAATTAATTTTATAATCTTTCAAATCATCAACTTTATAATTACAAAAATTTCATTTTGAAATCTTACAGTTTACCAAACTTTTATAATGTATTTTTCTATAACTTCTTCAACTTTTTTTAATAGTTACAAAGATTTTTTTTATTATTTTTCATCACTTTTTTACATAAATAAAAGTGTGTCAACGTTTCTTTAATTCTACAAATAAGTTTTTTCAATCTAATCTATAATCAACTACACTTGGATCTGTAAACTCTAACTCTATTCATTCTTCTTCTCATAAATTTATTAATTGTCTTTCTCATAATTTCAACTTATATCTTTCTCAGTTTTTTCAAATTTTTTTTGAGAATTTTTTAGCCAAACTTTTCAATTTTTTAAAAGAAATTTTTTAGCCTAATTTTTTTAGAAAAAGAAGAAATTAATTTTCTTTTTCATAAATTATTTACATTAAAACTATTCTCTCCATTTATTTTCAGGTAAAGTAAATTCTACATCTGACATTTCAAAACTTTCCCTTTCTTTAATTGGCAATGACAGCCATTTTTTTCTTATATCTATTATTGCTTTTTTTACTTCTTCTTTTTTGTATTCTTTACTTCCTACTAATTTATATTCTTTTGTTAAGTCTATTTCTTTTTCTAATTCATAATTCATAATTCTTACTTTTAATTTTCATTCTTTTAATAGTGGGTATAAATATTTTAAGGTTAGGTCTAATTGTTTTAATCTGTTTCATATTAATTCACTTCATTCTTTATCTGGAACTCATAATAGCCATAAATACATTAATGATAAATATCAAAGTTCATAATATAAATCATAAATTAATCTATCTAACCTTTCCTGTTCTTCTATATTTTTAAAATTTTCAAAAATTAAATTTTTATCATATATTTTTTCTCAAAATAATCATATAATATTACTTTTTAACATACTTTTTTTAGTTAGAAAATAAAAATTTTATTTCATCTTTTTTATCCCATAAATTTCATTTTAGTTTTAAAATATCAATTGTAGCTCATACATCATATCAAGCTTTTTTTATAGCTCAATCACTACTTCAAAATCATCTTAAATTTATTTTTTCTTTTCAACTTGGTGATTCATAAATCATTATATCTCATTTTTTTTCTCATTTCCAACCTTTTTTCTTCAAAATCTCAACTATTCATTTTGCTCAATCCATATCTCAGTGAATCATTGTTGCTCATCATCAGCTTCAAACTTTTATTTTATTTTGTTTTGCTACTTTTAATAAATCATCTACTCAATTTATATTTTTAAACTTAGATACTAATTTTTTTATGGCTATTGCTTTTAATGTTCTTGCAAGTCTTTGTCTTTCCAGAGCTTCTATTGTTTTCTTTTTTTCTTCTAATCTTTTTTTATTATCTACTTCTCTTTTTTTCTTCTTTCATTTATTTGTTATACTATCTATCTTATTAACAATTCTATCTACACTTTTAGTTGCTTTTAATTTTCATGGTCAAAATACCATCATTGCTG
>JAMONT010000058.1 GCA_027066455.1 Candidatus Altimarinota bacterium | reverse complement strand
AGAGTTACTCAATGAGTAATTTTAACAAAATTAAAAAAAGCTAAAGATAAAATAGTAAGAGCAACAATTGTAAGAGAAAATGAAAATGTTTGAGAAGAAGTTGTATTGGCTGAGGAAAGTTAGGAAATTTTTATTTGATAATAAAAAAAATATGAAAACAGATTTCAATATAAAAACAAATATTTTAAATGCTACAAGTATGGAAGATTTTATTTATTTAATAAAGGAATCAGAAAAAAGATAATGATAAATGCTTGTGGAAGAATTTTATGAAAAAAATACTAAAAGATTGGATAAAATATATTCTAATAGTGAAATAAAATACTTTTTTGTTGAAAATTGTATAATTTGAACTAGAATCTAAAAAAAAGTTGATTTTTTAAATAAAAAGTATTAATAAATTTTATTTCTATAATAAAAAAAGTGATAAAAGATTTTGAAAGTAAATTAAAATTCATAGAATTAATAGATAAAATGAAGAATATTGAAAGAGCTTCATATTTAATATCTGGTAGAAGAGAAAATAATGCAGAACATAGTTTTCATTTAGCTATGATGGCTCTTATTTTTTCTGAAGACTTTTCATTTTTAAATATTGAAAAATGTATTAAATTATCATTAGTTCATGATATTATTGAAATTTATGCTTGAGATACAATTTTTTTAGTTGATAATATTGATAAAATAAAATCAAAAAAAGATAGAGAGCATAAAGCTTTATTAAAAATGAAAAAGCTATTTTCTGAATATTTTTTTGATGATATAAATAATTTAATAATAGAATATGAATCATCTAGCACACCAGAATCTAAATTTGTTCACCAATTAGATAAAATACAGCCAATCATTCAATATGTTATGGAATGATGAAAGTGATGGCATAAATGGAAATTTGATAAAAATGAACTATTATTAAAATATGAAGAAATTTTTAAAAAAGATGAATTTTGATTAAAAAAAATTGTTGACTATTACTTTCAAAAAGCTGAAAAAGAAAATATGTTTTATGAAAAATAATTTTTATTTATTTAATTATTTAATATATGTATGATATTTGTATAGTTTGAAAAGGAATAATTTGAGATTTTTTAATAAATAAACTAAAAAAATCTTGATTAAATATAATTGTTATTTCTTCTAATAAAAATATTACTTTAAATAAAGATAAGAATGATTTTTATAATATCTATGAATATTTAAATCCATCATCTATTTGGTATAAAAATGCTACTTGAAATATAACATTTCCTTTAGAATCAGAAATTGAAAAATTATGATTTTCTGTAGAATCTTATAATAAATTTAAGTCTGAAACATTAAAAAACTTATGATGGATGAATTTTAAAAATTATAAACATAATAATATTGATATAATTAAAAATATATTATCAAATAATAAAGAATTAGAAAATTATAAATATTTTGTTACAGCACGTAATTTTATAAAAAATATAGAAATATGATATAAAAATAAATATGATTCTTATTGGCATTGAAATAAAACATTTTATGAAGATACTTTTTATAATGAAAATATAAAAATACAAAAATGACATGTTTTTAAAATAAATGAGCAAGATAATTATTCAGAAGTTTATTTTAGTAGTTATTTGTTAAGTCCAAAGACATTGTTTAATAAATTTATAATAATAAATATACCAAAACATACTATAAACAATGTTTTTTTATAAATTTTTCTTAATTGTAAGAAGTTTTTGTTTAAAATCAAA
>JAMONT010000057.1 GCA_027066455.1 Candidatus Altimarinota bacterium | reverse complement strand
ATTTTTAATATTTTCTTTATAAAATAAATTTAAAAATTCAAAATAATTTAAAGTATGTAAATTATAAAATTTTCATCTTCTAGCTAAATCTATAGTTCCTAAGTATAAATCTAAACTACTTGAACCTGAAAAAATAATTTTTGAATCAAATTCTAAATCAGAAATTGATTTTATGATATTTATCCAATCTTTATTTTTTTGAATTTCATCAATATAAATATATTTTATTTTCAAATCATTTGATAGAAAATCTATAAAATTAAATAAATCTGTACTTTGAATTATTGGATTATCACAAGAAAAATAAAATCATCAAGTTTCTTTTAATTTTTGAAGCATTAAATAGGTTTTTCAAATTCATCTTTCTCAATAAATTCAAATAAGATTTTTTGAAAAATCTATTTTATTAAACAAAGTTCTTTTATATTTTAAATTTATTTTTTTTAATTTTGATTCTAATAATCTATTTAAATTAAGATATATATCTTTCATAGTTTATATTGTAACAGAAATAAAACTCATCTCATTAAGATTATAATATAAATAAGAATAAAATCAAAACTTTTTTTATTTTATTTTCTAAAATTTTTAATTTGATTAAAAAATCATCTAAATTCTTTATAATTTATTGCAAAAAATATTACAAACCAAATTATTCAAATTAAAAACATTATTCAAAAACTGGTTAATCTTCCAACTCAATCAAATATAGGAATTAAAAATTTATAAAAAAATAATCATAAAAATCACATTAAAAAAATATTTTTTGATAAAAATTTATAATCAATTTTTACAAAATATTTTTTTCATAAAAATAATTCACTAAGTAAATAAATTAAAATCCAACCAATTCAAGTTGCAAGAGCTGCTCAAGCAACTCAAATTCATTCAAATCAAATTATATCAAGTCAATTTATTAAAATTAAATTTAGAAAAAAATTAAAAACTAAAGCAATAGAAATAATTTTTACTCTTTCAATAACTCTTCAAACTCAAGCTAAAATACTAAAATTAATTTGTAATAAAAAATTAAAAACTAAAAATAAGATAGCATATCTGAGAATTTCTCCTGAAAAAATATATTTTTCTCAAAATAAAATATAAGCAATTATTGGTCAAAAAACAAAAAATAAAAAATTAAAAGCTATTGCAATTGCTGAAAAATTATTAACAAAAGTAGTTTTTACTAATTTTATTTTTTCAAAATCTTTTTTGGCATACATTTCAGAAAATATAGGAAAAAGTAAAGCAAAAATTGGTCAAATTATCATAAAGGGAATTGCAATAATTGAAAGATAATTTGTATAATAACCAGCATCTGTTGTTCAAAGTAAATAAATAATCATTTGCATATCCATTTGTCCTAAAATAGTTGCAGCTTGAGCTCAAATAAATACTAAAATTGCATAAGAAAATATTTTTTTAAAAAACTCTTTGCTCCAAATAATTTTTTCATTTTTTAGATATTTAGAATAATAATTTTTATAGAAAAACATTATTGCAAATAAAATTCAGAAATATAATCAAATAAGCCGAGAATAAGAAAAATTAACCAAACTTGATAAATCAAGAAAAAATATTGCTAAAACTGAAATTAAAACAAATCACATTCTTAATAAATCTATTATTTTATTTAAAAAAGTATCTTGAATTGCCATAAAAAAAGTAGAAATAATTTGAAAAATATTTATTCATAAAAAGAAAATTGCAAATATTTTTAAAGAAATTATAGCATCATTTGATTTAAAATAATTCAAAGCTATATAATCAGCTCAAAAAAAGAAAAAACTAGCAATTAATATTCAAGTTATAGTTTGAGCTAAAAAAGCATAAACAAGCAAACTTTTTACATAATTATATTTTTTTTCTGTTATATATTTTGGTAAAAAATGAAGCAAACTTTCAGTCATTCAAAAATCATTAAAACTTGAAAGTAAAGTTACTAAACTTATTATTCAATACAAAATTCAAAGTTCAGAAACACTTATATTTCCAGAAATAATTATTTTTATTATATATCAAATAGGAGCTATAATAAAGGAAAAAAGGTAAAGCCAAAATCATTTTTTCAAAAATTTTTCAGCCAAAGTTTTGTGTTGGTCTATCATTATTTTTTATTTTTATTTAAATTATTATCTTCTTGCAGCCTCTTTCTCCCTGAAAGGGAGAGAATACAAGAGAGAGGGGTTTTCTGGGGAATTAATTTTTTTCAATTAATCTTTTAACAACTGCTTTTATTACTTGATTTTTTGTTCAATCAATAGAAGTATCTTCTCTTTCTAACCATAAAAGTCTTTGATATGCCTTTCAATCAAAAGTATCTAAATCAATTTTTTCTCAATATTGGTCTATATATTTATATTTATAATTTTCATAACTTGGGTCAGCAGGGTTACTACTTCAAGTAAATATTAAGAATTCTTTTGCTAATTTATCTTTATATATATAAAAAATACTATTTTCTGAAATATTATCAGTACTTAGTTTTGTAGCAATATTAGAAGTATTATTTTTTAAAATAGTTAATAATCTAGAATCATTAAAAGTGTTTTGTTCATTTCTTGAATCAATTATTATTGTTGTTAAAGCAGTAATAATAAAAGAAAGAATTACCATTCCTATCACAATTGTGAAAAGTGTTTCAGCTTTTTTGTTCTTTATCATTTGAAAAAAATTAAAAATAAATATAATGAGAATAATCTTTATTATATTTAACTCTTTTTTATTGTGAAATCTTTTTTTAAGAAAATTAATTTTGAGGATAAAAAATTAAAAAATAATAAAAATATTTTTTGATTTACATTAGTTGAAACAATTGTTGCAATAAGTATAAGTAGTATTTTGTTTATGTTTTTGTTTGGTTTTATAGTTGATTCTTTGAAAGAAGTTAAAGAGTCAAAAGAAAAAACTCAATTTTTTTTAAGTTTTTCTAGTTTTAATGCAAAAATGAAAAATTTTTCAGAAGCTTTTTATAAATATTCTTTTGTAAAAAGCTTTGATGTTTGAGTTTGAAGTGATATAATTCTTCTAAAAAATGAAAAAGAAACTTTTTGAATTGCCATTTGAATAGTAAATAAAGATACTATGAAATTTGATAATGATTATGGAAAATATTGAGAAAAACTTTTGTGATATTCAGAATTATCTCAAAATAGATTAGCAGAAATTGGAACAAATCCAGAAAAAATTTATGATTATAAAATTTACAAAGATAAGCTTTTTGAAGGAATTTATACAAAAGATTTTCAGGTAGGTACATATAATTCTAATACAATTTTGAATTTAGAACTTGAATTAGTTCCTAATTATAGTTATAATTTAGATTGAGAAGAATGGAAAAATATAGATAAAAAAGAATTTTTTAAATTAGTTTTAATTTTTTAATATTTTTAAATGAAACAAAATAAAAAAGCAAGTATTTTGATTTATATTTTGATACTTGTTATAATAACTATGTTTTTATGAATGATTGTTTTTAATAATAATTCAACTCTTAGATATTATAAAAAAATAGAAAATATTGATACTATTTTACTTAGTACAATTTACTCCAAGTGAAAATTGGCAATAAAATACACTAAAGAATTAAATTCAAATTGAAATTGATATACTGATAATTTTTCTTGTCCAAATAGTGTTACTATGAGTTGAAATGTAAATATTTGAATTAATAATACTAGTTTATATTCACCAACTTCTTCGCAAAATGCTTATTGTTATTGAACTTATTCATGAGATGATTTTTTAATTTTTTTTGATAATGATTATGCAAATTTTTCTTGAGCTATTTATAAAACTGAAAAGGAACTTTTAGTAGATATTTGATGATTAAATTTTGAAACACAATTTTCTGATTCTGATACAACAAAAATAAATTTTAATGGAGCTGGTTTAGGTGGAATTGATAGTATAGATGATGATTTTAATAGTGATAATTATAGAACTAATTCAACTTGAACAGTTAGCTCTTGAACAGATTATCCAGATGATAATTTGTGAAATGCTTTTGAAGATGATGATGTAAAAGCTAGAAAAGTAAATTATTCTTATATTTATCCTAATTCTTGACTTATAAATGTTTTTTGGAATAATTATAAAACAAATAAAATTATAGATGAAAATACAAATAATAATGATAATATAAATGTAAAAATTTGAAATACTTCTACTTGAATTTTATATTTTGATGTAGATGAAAAAATAGATTTAAAAATTGTAAAATTTGATAAAAATAGTTTTGAAAATTATTGAGAATTATTAGAATTAGAATCTTACAATTATAGTTCAACAGGTTGAGAAATTGGATATTTACAAAATGACTCTTGAGTTTTGAGTTTTTCAGATAATCCTACAACTAATGATTTTATTTTTGATTTTAAAAATGAAGATTATTGAATTTTTATGGAAAATACTTCTACTTGAACTATTCTTTATAGGATTCAGTGATATGAAAAAACTACTATGAAATGAATATACTTAGTTCCTTTTGATGATTCTGATGATATTATTATAAAATATTTATGAGCTAATATTATAAAAAAAGGTTCTGATTACATTTATAAAATGTTAGATATTTTAGATACAAAATAATTATTATCTTGTTAAAATTTAATTTTTGAGTATTATAGATAATACTTACTTTAATAAAACTTTTATGCAAATGCTTAATTTAAGAGATGTAAAATTACTGTCTTGATTGACAAATTCAGAGCTTTATTTTTTAGAATCTATAAGTCAAAAAAGAAGTTTAAAAACAGGTGAAATTCTTTTTAATAATTGAGATGAAGCTTCTGCTTTATATGTTTTATTAGAATGAAAGTTAGAATCATATATTTCTGATGATATTATTTTATGAGAAATTTATGCAGAAGATATAGTTTGAGAAATGTGAATATTTTCAGATGAAAAAATAAGAATGTCCTCTGTAAGAGTTAAAAAAGATTCTGTTGTTTTAGTTATTTTAGCTTTTGCTATAGACACTTTGAAAGAAAAACATCCAGAAATTATTTGAAAAATATTAAATATTATAGAAGAAAGAAAGAAAAATAATAAATGAAAAATTCTATAAAATAAAAAAGCAGAATACTAGAATCTTCTGCTAATAAAATTATAAAAAAATTCTAAGTAAGATTTTACTTAGAATTTTTTTATTTTAATGTTTTAAGTGCAGGAGTAATATCATTTTTTATAGTATCAGCAAGTCAACTTTTTACATCAAATTTTAACCATCTTAATTTATTTACTTGATTAGGATTAGGACACATAACTCAATTATGATTTAAAGCTGTTGTAAGAGTACCAGCATTTTTTAATTTTTTAGATAATTCATCTAAACTTTTAGACATATAAGTTAAAGAATCAGGTATTCAATTATAATTTGTTCATTTATAATATTTAAAAGTATCATAACAGGTTGGAGGATTTGTAAAATCTTCTCTTATAGAATATAAATCAGAATTTGTAAAATATCATAATCTTGCTATAAAAGTTTGTCTAGATAATTTTTTATTTTTCCAAAGAGCTTTTTTAAGATAAACTTCATTTTTTTGGCTTGAAAGATTATCTAAATTATTATTTTGTAAACGAATAAAATAAACAACTTGACCTCATTTTGCTGTACTAATTTTATTATTTCATTGATTAAAAACCTCTATTCAATTATATAAAAATTTACTATCAGCTAATCAATCCTTTATAATATTTACTTCTTTTAACTTTTTCTTCATATTTTTTGTTAATGATTTTTTATCTAAATTTCCAAGATAAATTTTCATTTCAGTTTTTATAATTCATAAAATTTGAAGAATTTTTTCTTTATTAGCAACATTTTGTCTATTTTGAAAATTAATTTTTAAAATATCTATTTTTTTAATTATATTGACAAATTTAATAATTATTTTTTCTTTATTATATTTTTTTGATACATTATTCAAATAATTAGTAATAAAAGCATTAATTTGTACTTTTTCATTTTTTGAGACCAAACTATTAGCATTTGAAATATTTGTTACACTAAAAGTAAAAAAGCTAAGAATAAGTATAACTAATGCTCTTTTTAGTATACTTATATTTTTTTTACTGTTTATTAATTTGTTTTGCATAATTTTAATATTATAAAATAAATCTACTTTTTTAAGTATAGTAAAAATTTTTTAATTGCAAAAAAAAATGCAAAAAATCTTTTGATTATTTTAATAAAAGAATTATAATAATTTTTGTATTTTACTTTATAAAAATAAAAAATATGAGTGTAGTAGTCTTAACAGATGTAAATTTTGAAGAAGAAATTTTAAAATCTACTGGAATAGTTTTAGTTGACTTTTGGGCTGAATGGTGTGGGCCTTGTCAAATGATGATCCCAATTTTGGATCAACTAGCAACTGAAATGTGAAAAAATGCAAAAGTGTCTAAACTTAATGTGGACGATAATCCATGAGTTGCAGGAGCATTTAAAATAAAAAGTATTCCAACAATGATAATTTTTAAAGATGGTAAACCAGTTGAACAACTAGTTTGAGTTCAACAAGTTCCTGAATTGAAAGCTATTTTAGAAAAACATATGTAAAAATATGTTTTTTTTATAATTATATTTTTTATAAATAATTTTATTCTTTACTTTTCCTTTAATTAAAAGAAAAAATACTTAAAAAAGCATTTAATTCTTGACTTTTGTATAAAATATTTTACAAACCATTTTTAATAGTATATAATGTATTTACATTTTAATAAAATGTTTTATAATATAATTTTTAATTATGGTATTATTAGAAACAAAAGCTTTAAAAATACTTAGATGAAAAATTTTAAAATCATCTAATTTGGCTAAAGAGGAAAAAGAAAATTTTTTAAGATTTATTTGATATTTAACTAAAGATGAAAGAGAAACCTTGTCTTTACTTATTTAAATATAAAAAAACTAAAAAAATCAAAGCAAAATATTTTGCTTTGATTTTTTTAGTTTTAAGATTTTTTTTAAAATGGAACATCTTCAACAGAAATATCTTCATTATCTTCTTTTTTAGTTGCTTGGTTGTTATCTGTAGTAGAATTATTATTATTTTCAGGATTATATTCATTTAATGTAAAATAATGAGTATCTCAATATTGTCCAACTTCTCTTCTTTTACTCATAGTCATATTTACATAACCTTTTTCATTAGCATATTGTTGTATTTTTTCAATATTTATAGAAATATTGAAAAATTCTCAAAATTGTCAATTTATAGCTTTACAGCTTGTTCATTCAATATATGTTTTTGCCATATTATTATTTTTATTTAATTAAAGTAAAAATATTTTATATATAAAAACTTTTTTTACAACTTATTTTTTGTAAAAAAATATTATTCAAAAAATTTTTTACTAAAAAAATATAAAAAAAGAGATACTAAATATATTTATTTTTATAAAATATTATTGAGCTTAAATTATTAATTTAAATTTATATATATTTTTTGTCAAACGTTTTTTTAGTTATTTTTTTGTAAAAATAAAATTTGTATGCTAAAATATTTGTGTATTAAAGAAAATATGTGAAAAAAGCTTTATAAAAAAATTATTTTAACAAATTCTAAATAATAAAAAAATGCAATTAGCTAAACTACTAGTACAAAAAACAAAGTATAAAAATATAATTATTAGGGAATTAGGGCTTTTGAGAAAAAATAAATCTCTTTGACTTATTGATATAACAAAATGAGAAGTTTTGGAACATCTTATTTATGGATTATCAAAATTACCTGTAAATTTTGTTATTTTAACAAATAATGAAAAATTTAAAAGTACACAAAACCTTCATTTTATAAATAAAATTTCATTAGAAAAAAAAGTATGATTTGATTTTATAGTAGGAGATGATGATATAGATAGTTTGGAAAATTATTTCAAATATTGAGTTGTCCCAATTGTTAATAGTAATAATTATTTGTCATCTATTTTAAAAGAATTTGATGCCTGAGAAAGTTCTGGAAATGCTTTTTTATATGAAAGTTTTGATCAATATAGTATTTTTTATGCTCTTATTAGATATTTAGAAAATAAAAAATTTCCATATGATAATAAAGCTCTTGTAAAAAATGTTGTGTGAGAAGTTTGTGTTTAAAAAAAATTTTGTTATAATAAAAAAAAAGTATCATTTATATATAAAAATAAAAAAAATATATAATAAAAAATTTTTATGCAAGCAAAACTAAAAAATATTCTAGAAAATTTGCCAAAATCTCCTTGAATTTATCAATTTTTTGATGAAAAAGAGGAGATTATTTATATTGGAAAATCTGTTAATTTATCTTCAAGAGTAAATTCATATTTTAATTCAAAAAATAAACTAAATTTTGCTAAAAGTAAAATGCTAGAAAAAATTACAAATATAAAATATATTTTAGTTGAAAATGAAACAGAAAGTCTTATTTTAGAAACAAATCTTATAAAAAAATATCTTCCAAAATATAATATTTTGATGAAAGATTGAAAAAATCATATTTATATAAAAATTACTTGTGAAGAATTTCCAAAAATCATTAGAGTTAGGAATAAAAACCCCCTATCCCCAGCCCTTTCCCCCAAGGGAGAAAGGGAGACAAAAGCAGAATATTTTTGACCATATATTTCATCTCAGGATGTTGATAATATTTTGAAAGTTTTAAAAAAAGTTTTTGGATATTGAGTTTGAAAAAATAATTTTTTTAAAAATAAAAATAATTATAATTTAGATGAATATTTATTTACCTCACCCCAAGTAAAAATCCCTCCCCCTACGGGTACTCCCTTTGAAAAGGGAGAAAATATAAGAACAAAAAAAATAGAAGAAAATAAAATTAATAAAGAAGAATTGGAAAAAAAAATATATTTTGAAAAATTGGAAGAAATAAAATATTTTTTAAAAGGAAATTATAAAGAAATTATAAAAGATTTAGAAAAAAAAATGATAATTTTTGCTAAAAATCTTGAATTTGAAAGAGCTTTAATTTTGAAAAAACAAATAGAATCTATAAAAATTTTGGACCAAAAACAAATTGTAAGAGAATGAATTATTTGAGATTATGATATTATTAATTATTTAGAAAAATTTGATAAAATTTTTATTTGAAAAATAGAAATTAGAGATTCTAAAATTACTTGATTTTATCCTTATGAAATAGAAAATAATTTAGAAGAAAATTTGGAAAAAGTTTTAGAAAATTTTGTAAAAACCTCTTTACTTTCTTTTTTAGAATTAGAAAAAAATAAAAAAATTCCAAAAATTATTATTCAAAAAAAAATAAAATTAAAAGAAGAAATTTTTGAAAAAATAAAATTAGAAATTCCAAAAATTTGAGTAAAAGCTGATTTACTAAAAATGTGCTATAAAAATTTGTATGAATTTGCTTATAAAAAACATATTGCAAGTCTTTCTACAAAAAATTTTACAAAAGGGACTATGAAAAATATTTTGGAACTTTTGGGATTTGAAAGGATAAACAAGGATATTATTTTTGAATGTAATGATATAAGTCATTTTTCTGGAACTCATACAGTAGCTTCTAGAAGTGTAATTGAAAATGGAAAAATAAATTCAAATAAATATAGAAAATTCAAAATAAAAACCCTTAAAGAACAAGAGATAAATGATTTTGATTCAATGAGAGAAATTGCAAAAAGAAGAATTTTGGAATTAGAAAAATTAGAAAATTATCCAGATTTAATAATTATAGACTGATGAAAAGCTCAGTTGAGTAGTGTTTATGAAATTTTTGAAGAAATCCCTCCCCCTGTGGGTACTCCCTTTGAAAAAGGGAGAAAATATAGGAAAAACATAAATTTAGTTTGAATAGCAAAAAAAGAGGAAATTTTGTATGTAATCTCCCCACCCCTTAATCCCCTCCTTATTAAGGAGGGGAAAGAAGTTGAAAACTTCAGGGGTGGTTTTAAAGAAATAATTTTAGAAAAAAATAGTTTGGAACTTAGATTAATTCAAAAATTGAGAGATGAAGCTCATAGATTTGCAATAACTTTTAATAGAGATTCTAGAAGCAAAGCAAATAAAAAAAATATTTTAGAAAGTTTGCCCCAAATTTGACCAAAAACTAGGAAAAAAATCTTGAAGAATTTTTGAAGTGTGGAAAAATTACAAGAAACAAAAAAAGAAGATTTGGAAAAAGTTTTGAATAAAAATGTAATAGAAATTTTGGAAAATCATTGAATTATTTAAGGAAAACTTTATTTTAAAAGCCCTCTCTCCTGAAAAAGGGGCTGCAAAATAAGAAAAAAAATAAAAAAACCTTTATTTTTTTTTAAAAAATAGTATAATATTAAATATAAATAATTTTGGAAAACTATAAAAATATTTAAATAAAAAAAATATTTATGACACCATTTGTCACAGGACTTTTAAATTTCATAACTTGAATAATTTTACTTTTTGTAATTGTTCAGGCTATTTTGTGGTTATATAGAACAAAAGTAAATAAAAAAAGAACTTTAGATTTGTGTTTTTTGATGGTTACAATGCCAAAAAAAGAATCTGATCAAGATGAAAAAAATGAAACAGCAAAAGATTTCAAAGAAAAAATTTCTATAATGGAACAACTTTTAACTTCAGCAAAAAGTATTTCTAGTTCTTCAATTTCTTCAAAACTTTTAGGTCAAGATTTGATTTCACTTGAATATGTTGCTGATAAAAATGAAATTTATTTTTATGTAGTTTTACCAAAAAAATATAAAGAATTAATTGAAAAACAGATAAATTGATTTTATCCTGATGCAATTATTGAAGAAACTCTTGAAAAAAATATTTTTGAAGGAAAAAAATATTCACTTTGAACTGAACTTTATTTATCAAGAGATTATTTTTATCCAATCAAAACTTACCAAAAATTAGAAAGTGATCCTATTAATAATATTACTAATTCTATTTCAAAATTAGAAGAAGATGAATCTGCTGTTATTCAAATTCTTTTGAGACCTGTTGATGATGATTGGCAAACAAAAACTTCAAGAGTTTCAAGTGAAATAATGAAATGAACAAAAGATTGAATGAGTTTAAATCCATTCAAATTTTTGCTTAAAATATTTTCTTGGGGTTTTGCCTTATTTACAAGTAATGGGGAAGATAAAGAAAGTCCAAAAGGTGAAGAAAATAGAACAAGTGCCTTAACTCAAGAAAGAGCAAAAACTGTTGATGAAAAGGCTGACAAAACTGGTTATGAAGTAATTATTAGAATAATTACAGCTTGAAATAATTTGAGAATTATAGAGTCTGAATTAAAAAATATTTCAGGAGCTTTTGCTCAATTTGCATATCCAGATTTTAATAAATTTTCCTCTACTACATACCATAATGATAAAAAATTAATAAAAAATTATATTTATAGATATTTCAAAAAACCTCTTGTTTTATTTTTCAAAAAATCTATTTTAAATGTAGAAGAATTATCAAGTCTTTTCCATTTTCCTCATACAAAATATAATAAAACTCCAGAAATAAAATGGCAAAATTTCAAAATTGTTAGAGCTCCTTCAAATATTCCAAAGGAGTGAATTTTGCTTTGACACAATATTTATAGATGAGTAAAAAGGGAAGTGAGACTAAAAACAGAAGATAGATTTAGGCACTTTTATGTAATTGGGCAAACTTGAACATGAAAAACTACAGTTATGCAAGTTATGGCTAGACAAGATTTAGCTAATGGAAGCTGAATATGAGTTTTAGATCCTCATGGAGATTTGGCAAAAGATTTGTTGCCATTTGTTCCTAGAGAAAGAGCTGATGATTTGATATTTTTTGATCCAACAGATGTTTCAAGACCGATGTGACTTAATTTACTTGAAATTCAAGATAAAAGTGAAATGGATTTGGTTGCTCAAGATGCTTTGAATATTATGATAAAACTTTTTGGTAATGAAATTTTTGGGCCTAGACTTCAAGATTATTTTAGAAACTGAGTTTTAGCTTTGATGGAATATCCTGGTTGAGCTGCAATTACTGATTTAGTAAGGCTTTTTACTGACCCAACTTGGCAAAAAGAAAGAACAAGACATGTAAGTAATCCAATAGTAAAATCTTGGTGGGAAAATACTTATGCTTCAATGTGAGATAGAGAAAAACAAGAAATTATTCCTTATTTTGCTGCAAAATTTGGTCAATTTATTACGAATTCTACAATGAGAAATATTATTGGTCAAACAAAATCTAGTTTTAATATTTGAGAAATAATGCAAGAAGAAAAAATTCTTTTTGTTAATTTGAGTAAATGAAGTTTGTGAGATATTAATTCTCAGCTTCTTTGAATGGTGCTAGTTTCAAAATTGCAAATGGCTGCCATGAGAAGAGATAAAATTGCTAAAAAAGACAGAAAAGATTTTTTCTTATATATAGATGAATTTCAAAACTATGTAACTGATGCAATTGAATCAATTTTATCAGAAGCCAGAAAATATAGACTTTCACTTAATATTTGACATCAATATTTATGACAATTAGAGAAATCTGATTCTCTTAGTAAATCAAGTGTTAATCTAAAAACAGCAATTTTTGGTAATGTTTGAACAAAAATGATGTATAAAATTGGGCCAGAAGATGCAGAATTTTTAGCTAAAGAAATGGCTCCAAATTTTTCTGATAGAGATTTAATTAATATGGACAAATTCAAGGCTGCAATTAATCTTTTTGTGGATAATCAACCTACCTGAGGATTTTCAATAATTCCAATAAATCCATACCTAGAAACTTGAGATGAAAAAATAGCAAAAGCAATGAAGGAATTATCAAGATTAAAATATGGTAGAGATGTAGCTTTTGTAGGGAAAGAAATAGAATATAGAATTGGTGTGCAGTAGAGGAAAGAATTTTAGTAATTATCCCATCCCCAGCCCTTCCCTTAAGTCTAAGGGAAGGGAGTAGCTACAAAATTTGTTTTAATTTTTAAGAAGAAAAATTAGAATTACTTAAATTATTTAATAAAAATTATAATTGAGATTTTTATTTATTTTGAAGTAGAGTTGATGATGAAAAAAAGTGATGAGATATAGATTTGCTTGTAATTAATAAAGATAAAAAAATTTCTAATTTAAAATTATCTTTGATTTTAGAAAGAGAATTTTTTAAAAATTTTGAAGAAAAAATTGATATAGTGGTTTTTAATGAAAATATGAAAGAAGAACAAAAATTATTTTTTAATAATATAATAAAAGAAAAAATATGAAATATATTAAAACATTAAAAAGAACAACAGTACCAACTTATTTTAATCAATATGTTGGTTCAATGAAAGGAAATTTAGATAAATTTTGTAAATTTTTAGAAACTGAAAAAAATATTTCTAAAACAGATTTAGATTTTTCAAAAGAATCTTTAACTGTAATTTGGAAAAATATTTATCCAGATGTTATTAATGGTGAAATTATTAATTTACCAAATTATATAAATCCACCCCTTTGGACATATATAGAATTAGAAAGTATAGGTGATGATAGTAGAGGATATTATAGTGAAAAAACATTATGGTTATTAGATGGTATGATGTATTATTTTGCACAAACTATTTTAAATATAATACCAAATGCATATTGGGGAATATGTGATTTTAAAATTACACCAAAACTTCCAGACCAGTTAAAACCTATACTATTCAACGTAGATAGGTGGGATGGTTTTTCACCACTTGGTGTTACATTTAGTCATTTTATTAGTGCACGTTTTAGTCATATGAGAGATATGCTTTCAGATGATAATTTTTCTAAAACTATAGAAGAAATTATTAAATCTACAGAGGCAAATAAAAAAAATGGTTTATTATTTTCACAAGAAAATCGGTTATATAGTTAAATGTAATAAAAAAAATATGAAAAATTTAATTTTTAACAAAAAAAAATATGAGTTTTGGATGAGAAAATTTTACTCCTAGACAACAAGAAATAATAGTAAATCATAAAGATAAAAATATTCCTAAATATTTTTTTGGATATTTTGCAAATAATGGCATATTAGAAATTTGAACAAAAATATATAAATTATGAGAAAATTTAAAAATAAGTTTTCAGGAAAAAGATAAAATAGGTATTTGGATTTTAGATGAAAATTGAGAAAATTGAAAACTAGTTATTATAAAAATTGAAAAATGAGAAATTTTTGAAGAAATAACAACAGATTGAAAATTAATAATTTTAAAAAATGATATTACAGAAACATCATTAAATTTATGAAATTTTAAAAAATTTAATAATTTTAAATTAGAATGAAATAAAATTATTTATACTTGAGAATGAGTTAAAAAAGTTGAAGAAAAAGAAGGAAAAAAAGGAAAAAATGAAAATAGAAATGATGAAAAAACTATAAAAGAAAAAATTACAGATGCTTTTTTAAAACCTATGACTGAGTCTAAAAAACAGGAATATTTTGAGGAAGAAGAAAAGTTTAATTCAGATATTGAATATAAAGAAGCATTAGAAAAATTATTATGAAAATTAGCAGAATGAAAAATCTATAAATATGATTTAGAGGTGTTAAAAGATTTTTTAGATTTATTTAGTGATAATAAAGAATTATTAGATAAATTGAAAAAGGTATTATTAGAATGATTACCTAAGATGAAAGAACTAGAAGAATATATTTTAGGATCAAAAAATTATAAAGAAATTATAAAAAAAATGTATAATTTTTTTGAGGAAAAAAGTATGGAAGATTTTTGAGCTTCATTTAATATATTTTTTATAATTATGATGGTAGCAAATAGTTTTCAAATAATTGAGGAAGATATTTCTTTAACTATTAATAATAGTTATTTAAAAAAATTTGCTGAAAAATGATTATTGACAGAAAATAATATAAATACTTTATTTGATAATTTAGAGAAAGTAAAAAGTAAAGAAGAATTAAAAAAATATGATATTTTATTTTATTCTGAAATAAATAAAGATTTTATTAAAGGAAGAAATATTGATAAAATTAAAAATTTTATCAAAGAAGAAAATTTTTTAAGTAAGGAAGATAAAAAGCTATTTTTAGATAATTTAAATAAATGAACAGAAGCTCCTTTTTCTTTTGGTAATGAATTTTAATTAAAAATAAAAAAAACTAAACTTATGAAAATAACTAAAAAAGTAACTTTTTTTGCAAAAGAAAGTAAAATAAGAGAATTGAAAAATTTACTTGAAACTATGATAACTGCTTCAAAAAATGAATTTTGATGTTTGCTTTATGATATTTTTTGGTCACAAGAAAATAAACAAAAATTTATTGTAATAGAATCTTGGGAAAGTGAAGAAACTCTGAAATTACACCAAAATTCAAAGCATTATAAATTTTATAAAAAAAATTATGAAGAATTTTGTGAAAATAAAAATTCTGAAATTTTGGAAGATTTAGTAGATTAAAAACTTTTTTTCTTGCAAAAATTTTATAAAAAGTATAATAAAAATATATTAAAAATTAATTTTAAAAAATTATGGCTATAATAAGTGTAGAAGTTCCAGATAGAATTGCTAAGAAAATAAAATATAATGTTATATCTATGAAAACATTATATAGTTATGATGATGAATATTACAGTGATGTTGTAGATTTTTGAAAAGAATGAGTTTGAAAAAAAGAATTTTTACAATATTTATCTAATAAATAGAAAATGGTAAAAAGTTGGATAAAGCAATTAAAAATTATAAATATGAACTCTAAAATTAATTTTGATAAAATTATTTTAGATATTTTAAATATGGAATTTGAAAATTATGATATAAAAAATTTAAATTGATATGAAAATTTATATAGAGTTAGAATAGGCACTTATAGAATAATTTTTAAAAAAATAAATTCTGAAATAAAAATATTATTTCTTTGAAAGAGATGAGATGTTTATAAATGGTTAAGGAATTATAAAGAATAAAATTGTTTTTTATTTCTTGCAAAAATTTTATAAAAAGTATAATAAAAATGTATTAAAATTTTTTAATTTCTAAAAAAATAATTATGAAAAATATATTTAAAATATTTTCTTCAGAAAATTTGAAAAAAAATTTGATTAATATTTGTGAGAGATTTCCTATTTCTATAATAATAATTTTTATTACAGCAAGTTTATTTTTTACTCAATTACATTATAGTAATAGTATTTCTGATTTTTATAAGGAAAGAATTTTTATTGTTATTCTTTCTTTGATTATGACTTTTGTTTTTAGTATATGAACATATTTATCAACTGAAACTTCCAATTTTTCAAGAATAAAAAGAAATTTGTTCCAAATTATTCCAATATGATTTTGAATAATTTTTTATAATACTTTTTCTTTTGATATAAATGATTTTGAAAATTTTGTATTTTTCTTTTTAAGTTTTAGCTGAATAATAGCATTTTTATTTTTTGCTCCTTATTTAAAAAATTTTAATCCAAAACAATTAGTTTTTTATACATATTTTTATAATATTTCTGTTCTAATTCTGCTAACTTTTATTTTTGCTTGACTACTTTTTGGACTTGGTGCAATATGAATTATGGCAACAGATGCGCTCTTTGACTTAAATATAGCTTGAGAAAAAACTTATTGAAATTGGGCAATTTTATCTTTGTCTATTGTAACTCCAATATTTGCATTAACACAAATTCCAGATAAAAAAAATTTTTTAGAAAATAATTTTAAACAAAATGCATTTTTTTCATTTTTGATAAAATTTGTAGTAATTCCATTTGTATTTTTATATTTTTTTATACTTTATGCTTATACTATAAAAGTTCTTTCAAATTTTTCAAACTGGCCAAAATGAGAAGTTAGTTGGCTTGTAATTTGATTTTCAATTTTTTGATATTTAGCTTATATTTTTTCATATATTTTTGAAGAAAAAAATAAATTAATAAAAAATTTTAGAAAAATTTTTCCTCTAGCTGTTATTCCTCAAATTTTTATGCTTTTTTATGCAATTTATCTGAGAATAAATCAGTATGATATTACAATAAATAGATATTTTATTGTAGTTTTTGGATTATGGCTTTTAATAATTTCTTTGTATTTTGTAATAAGTAAAAAGAAAAAATTGATTTTTTTACCAGTAACTTTGACATTATTTATAATAATTATTTCTATTATTCCAAAATATAATGTTTATAATTTTCCTGAAGAAAGACAATTAAAAAGACTTGAAAATAATTTGGAAAAAGCAAAAATTTTACAAAATAATAAAATAATTCCATTAAAAAATTATTCAGATATTTCACAAAGTTTAAGTAAAAATATTTACTCAGGAATTGAATATTCTTGTAATTTTAATAATTGTGAAAAAATAAAAAAATTATTTCCAAAAATTTATAAAGAAATTTTAGAAAAAGATAAAAAAGATTGGGAAGAAAATATAAAAAAACAAATAAAACAAATAGAAAAAAACAAAAATAAGAAAAAATGTAAATATAAAAAATATTATAAATATCAAATAAATGATTGTTATAATAAAAAATATTTAAAAAGTCTTAGAGAAGAAAAATATAAAGAACCATATAAATGGGAAATTATTTCTTGAATTGTAAAAAAAATAAAAGTAGAAAAATATTCTTATAAAGTTAATATAAATAGAAAATATATTAATTTTTCAAAAAATTATAATCAAGATTTTTTTCCGATAAATATAAAATGATATAGTAAAATTTATAAATTTTCTCAATATATTCAATGAGATAAAAAATATGTTGAATATGATGTAGATAAAGAAGAAATAATTATAAAAGAAGATAAAAAAATAATTGTAAAATTTTCAACAAAAGAAATTTCTAAAAAATTATTAAAAAAATTTTGAAAAGATAATAATCATAATTTAGAAAAAAAAGATTTAATTTTTGAACTTGAATCAGGAAAATATAAATTATATTTTAATAATATAGCTATAATAAATCCTGAATATAAAAAAGAAAATGATGAAAATTCTAGATTCTTTTGAAAAAATACTAGTTGATTTTTACTTGTAAAATAAAAAAACTTAAAAGTTATTATAGTTATTTAGAGAAAAAAGATAAAAAAAGTAAAAAAATAATTTTTAATAAAAAAATATGTCATATAATGATTTAATAAATATAGAAGAACTTTGAAATAAATTGGAAAAATTTAACTCAGAAAGATGAGAAGTTTCTTTTTATTGTAAAAATTGTAAAAAATTAGTTGAAGTTGATAGATTAAAGCCTAAAGCTTATGTTTTTATCTGTAAAACTTGTGAAGAAAAAAATATAGTTTTAGGGACAAAAGAATGATTAAAAGTAAATTATAAAATAAAATAGAAATTAGTGAATAGTAAAATTTTACTTTTTTTTTGATTTTATTTATTTTTTAAATATACTTTTCTTGTTTTATAAAAAAAAGTATATTTAATTTATTAAAAATAAAGTTTATGTTAAAAAGTAAATACACAAAAAAGGCTTTTACTCTAATAGAATTATTAGTAGTAATCACAATAATCTGAATATTGGCTACAGGTGCTGTATCTGTATATACAAGTCAAATTCAAAAAGCTAGAGATTCAACTAGAATAACTGATATAAAAGCTGTTCAGTCATGAATAGAGCAATTTTATCAAGATAAAGATCAATATCCTAACTCAAATAATGCAGGTGATTACGCATTTTCTTGAGTAACTACATATACTCCTAAACTTCCACAAGATCCGAAATCTTGAAGTTCTAGAACTAATGCAGCATTTGATTATATTTATACAGTAGGTCAAGACAAAAATACTATACCAGGTCAGGATTATGAAATTTCAGCTACTTTTGAACAAGATTGAAATATAGAAAAAAAAGCTAAATGAGATGGTTGAGATGATGATACTAGAATTGAATTATGAATTGATCTAGATTCTAATAATAGTGGTAATAATACAGTAGTAAGTGCAGCAATTACAGCAGCTTCTTTAGAATGTGTATCAACTTGAGGCTCTACAATTACATGTGGTACAGAATGAACTAGATTAGTTATAAAAAAATAATAATTTAAAATTAAAAATATTTTAAAATATAGAATATATAAAAATATATTCTGTTTTTTTATCTAAAAAATAATTAAAAAATATAAACACAAAAAATCAAGCTGAAATGTGTTTAATTTAAGGAAAATTTAAGGTTATAAAATATAATTTTCCCAAGCATTAAAAAATTGTGCTTTTTTAATTATATAATAAAAATGTTTATGAAAAAAATTTTGGTTTTAACTAGTATTGCACTTGTTAGTTTTGGTTCTGTATCTATTACAAATGCTAATTCTCACTCTCATTCAAAATGAGAAAAACATTGAACTTCTATGTTTTATGATAATTCTGAATATTGAATTTTTACAAAATTTGTTAAAACAGATTTGACAGAAGAAGAAAAAAGTGAATTAAAAACTATCTTGAAAAAAAGAAAAACAAATATGCCAATGATGAAAAAAAAGATTGAAGATATAAAATCTGGAAAATTAGATAAATATGAAGAATTTTCAAAAATGTCTTTGAAAAGAAAAGCTATGGCTGAAAAGCTAAAAACTTTTATGGCTGATAAAGAAGGTTTTGAATATATGTGTATGAATCATTGAGATGATTTAATTGCAAAAATATTTGTTTCTGAAGAATTAGCAGAAAAATATAAATGAGAATTTGAAAAAACTTTGAAATCAAAAATAGAAAAAATTTATGCTGAAAAATGAAAAACTTTAGAAAAAATTATTAATAAATTTTACTATAGTTCTATAGAAAATAAAAAATCTGAAAAATTTATGTCTATGATTAGAGGTTTAGAATTAATCATTGAAGATATTAAAGAAGATATAGAAACTAAATCTGCTATGGAAGAACATAAACATGATTTTAAAGATGTTAAACAATTTATTAGAAAAGATTTAACAGAAATGCAAAAAGAATCATTGGTAGAATTATTATGAGAAAGAGCTGCAGCTCAAATAAAATTTAAAAAAATGCT
This sequence comes from Candidatus Altimarinota bacterium, assembly GCA_027066455.1. GTDB lineage: Bacteria > Patescibacteriota > Gracilibacteria > BD1-5 > UBA6164 > JAMONT01. The sequence continues at coordinate 12,455 of JAMONT010000057.1, read as the reverse complement.
TAGTGAAGCAAAAGAAAAATGAACTTTAGATGAAACTTTTGAAATAGTTGAAAATAAAAGAAAAGGTTGTCAATCTAGATTTGCTTTATATTTAGATAAAACAAAAGAAAAAGCTTTTAAAAAACATTGTGATGATATGGGGAAAGAGTTAAAAGCTATGTATAAATAAAAAAAATTTAATTTATAACTTATAAAAAATGAAAAATATACAATTTATTATTTTAGTACTTTTAATAATAATAACTACAGGTTCGACTCATTATATTTTATCTCAAAAAATTTGAGATAAGGTAAAAGATTCTATTTTAGAAATAGAATATGAAAAAGTTTGAGGTAAAGAAAATTATGAAAAAATTGTAAAAATTACAAAAAAACAAACTATTGAAGGTTTAAAACAATATGATTCTGAAAATTCTGAAACTAAAGATTCAGATAAAAAAGAAGAAGTAGAAACTGGTGTAGAGGAAGGACATGAAGGTCATGACCATACAAAAAATCCAGATGAACAACCACAAACTGCTAAAAAAATTAGCCTTGAACAAGCTAAAAAAATTACAAAAGAAAATACATATGTTTTATGAAATCCAGATGCTGAAATTTCTTGGGTAGAATATAGTGATATGAATTGTCCTTTTTGTAAAAAATTGCATGATTCTGGTGCTACTAAAGAAATTTTGAAACAATATGATTGAAAAGTAAATGTTATTTTTAAACAATTTGCTATATTTGCTCCTATGAAAGCTGCTGCAAATTTATGTGCTTGAAAAATAGGATGAGTTGAAAAATATTATGCTTTTATAGATAAATCATTTGAAAATAAATATAAAACAAAAGATGAAGCTGTAAAAATTGCTACAGATTTAGGTTTAGATAAAAAAGAATTTGAAACTTGTATTGATTCAGATGAAATTAAGAAATTAGCAGAATCTCAAATGGAAGAAGGTAGAAGTTTATTTTGAATAACTTGAACTCCTTGAAATGTTTTTATAAATAACAAAACAGGTGAGTGGGATGTATTACCTTGAGCATATCCATTTGAAAATTTTAAAGAAAAAGTTGATACTTTATTAAAATAATTGATATTTTTTTAAATAACTAATTTTTTATATAAAAAAAGAAAATTAAAAATAGAGTTAAAATTTTTTAACTCTATTTTTATTTGTTTTATTTATCTTTTTTACTATAATAATAGTAAATTTATGCTTAATATTAAAAAATAATAATGAAAAAGTTTTTAATAATTTTATTTATTTTAAGTCTTTTTCTTTTGAATTCTTGTTCAAATGAAAATGATTCTAAAAAAATAAATCCTGATTCTATTACAAAAGAAAATACTCCATCAGATATTTCTTTAAGTGAACAAGCTTTGAAAAAAATACAATCTGAACAAGAAAAAAAAGATATTAAAAGTGTAGATTGAATGAAATTGATGAGTAGTGCTGATAAAAAAAAATTGATAAAACAAAGATATGATATTTTAAAAACTAGACTTAGTTTAAAAGCTATTATAAAAAAGTGAGATTATTTTTTAGACCATTCTCAACCTAGAGCTGCACTTGTAAAATATTTAGAAGTTTTGGAAAAAAATCCTTGAGATGATAAAATTTTGGCAAAAATAGGTGATACTTATTTTGAACTAAAAAAATTTAAAAAAGCTTTAGAATATTATTTAGAAGTAAAAAATAAAAAAGTTGTAAATAAAGAAAAATTTGACTTTGCTCTTTTTGCTGGAATTAATTTGAAAGATTCTACAGAAAGAGAAAATATGAGACAAATTATAGTTTCTACAAGTTTATCTAAAGAAGATAAAATTTATTATAGTATTTCTCTAACTTGTATAACTAATTTTGAAAAGTGTAAAAATGATTTTGGGACTTATTTCAAAAAAAATAAAAAAATTTGAAATAGTATGAATAATATCAAAATTGCAATAGATAAAAATAAAAATTTTCAAGCAAAAAGTTCTAGTTATGAAAAAGCTTTATTTATAAATGCTTTTTATAAAAATAAAACTTTTCCACTTGTAACAATTATGTGAGAAAAATTACTAAAAGAATTTCCTTGATATTTACCAGCTTTGAATTTACTTTGAATTTCTTATTATGAACTTTGAAAATATGATGAGGCAAAAGAATATTTACTGAAAATATATAATAATAATACTGAAAGAAATAATTATAAAATTGCTTATATTTTATGAGTTATAAACTTGAAGAATTGAGAATTCATTGCTAGTAATCTATATTTTAATGTAGCTTTGAAAAGATGATATAAAAATAAAATTGAGTTAAGAAGAAGATTGATTTATAATTATGCAAAATTGTGACAAAAAAAAGCAATGTTAGCAGAATTTGATAAATTATTAAGTCAAAAAGATATAAGTATTGATGATTTAACTTTAGCAATTTATTATAATATTTTGGCTTGAAATGAAATAAAAGCTTTGAAATATATAGAATTATGAATAAAAAAATATCCAAAAGATCCTATTTTTTATTGATATTTATGATGGATTTATAGAGAAAATTGAGATTTGAAAAAAAGTCAAAAATATTTAGAAAAATGATATGAAATGGACGATAAAAATCCTTTTGTATTACTTAATTTATGATATTTAGAAGAACAAAAACAAAATTATTCAAAAGCAATTATTCATTTTTCTGCAACTGTGTGATTAAATAGAAATTGAGAATTTTGAGAACTTGCAAAAAAAGAAAGAAAAATAGTTATTGAAGCTCTTAGATTACAAAGATTGGAAGAAGAGGAAGCTGAAAAAAGAAGATTAGAAGAAGAGGAAAATGATAATCTTATAGAAGAATAATTTATATTTAAAAAAAATTATGGATCAAATTAAAAAAGAATTAGAAGAAAAGGAAAAAAATAATAGGGAAGAAGAGCTAAAAAAAGAGGCTTTTTCTAAGTCTTTAAAAAATTTGATTGAAAAAAAATATGAACTTTCATCAAGTACTGTAAAAGGTCTTTTGAAATTAAAACTAAATTTAAGTAGTTCAGAAATCAAAGAAATGCTTAAATGAGAAATTTGAAAAAATGAAAAAGAGAATTTTAGCACTGATAAAATAGAAGAATTAAAAAGTGATTTGGATATGTTGAAAAAATTTAAAGAAGAATTTATAAAAGATAGTGAAAAAGAAGAAAATGAACAAGATGATTTTTCAGAAGTTTTTACTGAGCAGGATGGGAAAATAGTAAAAAATTTGTTTTCTAATAATTTTATAAAATCTGCTAAAAATTGAAAAGTTTTGGCTTGAATAGCTGTTTGAACTACTAATTCTTGAGAAAAAATAATAAAATTGTGAGCTTGAATAACAGTTTGATTTTTGAAATCTTTTTATGATATTTATATGATAATTAGTTGAAAATGAGAATATAAAAGGGAATTATAAAAAAAATAATCCCTCCCCCTGCGGGTACTCCCTTTAAAAAAGGGAGAAAAATAAATAAAAAAAAAGGGAGAAAAAAAACTAGTAATTTTAAATTACTAGTTTTTTTGTTATTATTTTTTTAGTATGCTGCACATCAAGCAGGAGCTTCTTCATCTGTTCCAGCATAATTTGGTTCTTCAAAACCAAATCAAGGATTATATTTTTTATCAGAAAATTTGCTTATATCTTTACAAATTTCTGGAGTAGTTTTGAAAGTAGAACAAATAATTTTTGCAAAACCTTTTTCAGTTCTATTTGTTACAACAACTCTTAATCAGTTTACAACCAAAGTAGGAGAACTTTTTACTCAAGCTTTCAAAGCTGAATCTTTATTTATATTAAAATCTGGAAATTTTTTAGATTTATCTGCCAAATTTTTTGTAATTTCAAATTTTTCATCAGTTTCTTTTACACAAGTTTCAAGTTTAGTTTCATCAATTCAAGTTTCTTCTAAACATTCTTTAGAATTTCAATCTTTCAAGAAACAACTTAAATAACTAACAAATTTTTCTTTTTGAGTTGTTTTAATACAATGTTGTAATAAATTTTCTTCACCTTCTCCTTGGCTATTATGCATAACATAAGGAACATATTTTATATCAATATTAGTAATTTCATCAAATTTTTTCATTATAGAAATGAAAGGTTTTTGAGCTTGAGTTCCATAAGGACAATAACTCATAACATATAAATCAACATTTGGTTTTTCAGATTTTATTTTTTCTAATTTTACCTCTTGTTCTCTTTCTATTTGAATTTTAGCATCTTTTATTTTTTGATTAGATTTTTCTCTTTTTTGCTTTAATTCTTTCTCGCATATATTATTTGGATTTAATTGTAAACAACTAGATTCTTCACAATCAGTTTTTCCATTTCCATCATCATCAATTTTATTTGAACATAAACTTCACATTTCTTGAGAATATTTTTTAGTTTCAGGATTATAAAAACCTTCTCTAACTATAAAAAGTCAATCTTTTAATTTTTTAATTTTTTCAGGAACTTCTCATTCTATCCAAACATCATTATTTACAAGCAAAACAGGAATTTGAGTTATATTATTTTCTTTCAGAATTTTTTTAGCTTCTTCATCAAAAAAATCAATACTTGTAAATTTAGCATCTTTTAAAATAGAATCACTTTTTATTTTCATAGAAACATCTTCTATTACTTTTAATTCTTTAGAAAGTGCTTCAGTTTTATCACTAATCAAAGTAAATTCTAATCATTTTGAAGCTTTTTGAACTTTTTTATCTTCAACCTCTTCAACTTTTTTCTCAACTTCTCAAGAATTAGTTTCTATTTTAGGAAGGTCTTTATCAACTTCTTTAATTTCTTCTTTTTTAGTAACACAAGAGCTAACTAAAAACATTATAGTTAAAATAACTAATAATTTTTTCATAATAGTATAATTAAATATTAAAAATTCTAAATCTTCAAGTTATATTATATTTAAAAAAAAAATATTTCTAGTTTTTTATGCAAAAATCTATTGCACAAAAGCTAAAAGTATTTTTAATTAATTTTTCAGAATTTTTATTTCCCAAGTATTTCATTTTATTTTTGATAATTTTTTTCACATAATCCATGGATTTAATTTTTTTATTATTTTATAAGTTGTATTATGTTTTTTAGCAAATTCTACCAAATCTTTTATTTCTTTTATTTTTATTGTCTTTGTTTCAGGTTCTACAAAATTTCATCAAGTTATTTTTTCTGAATTATTAAAATAATTTTTTAGTAAATATTTTATAGAAATAATTCTAAAAACATATCTACTTGTTTCATCATTTAATTCTAAATCATAATAATTATCAACTTTTTGATTTTTCAAAGCTCTAGCAATTCCATTTTCTCATCTATTATAAGCCGAAGCTACCAAAGTCCGGTTTCAAAACTTTTTATAAAGTAAGTTCAAAAATTTTATAGAAGCTCAAGTTGCTTTTTTGAAATGATATCTTTCATCAACTTCATTATTCACAATTAATCAAAATCTTTTTCCTGTTTCAGGCATAAATTGCCAAATTCAACCTGCTCAAGCAGAAGAAATTGCTTTATTTTTTAGAGCTGATTCAGCTATTGCCAAATATTTAAAATCATCAGGAATTCAGGCTTTTTTTAATTCTTTTTCAACATAAGGAATATATAAATCATATCTTTTTACATATAAAATAAATTGATAAATTTTATTTGAAGTTATCAAAAATTCTTTATCAAATCTAGCTTTGTTATAAAAACGTTCTTCATCAAAAGGAGTTTTTTCTCAAGCAAAATTTATTGTTTCTAAATCTGGATATTCAAAAGCAAAAGATTTTTTTTCTATATTATTTGTTTCTTTAAAATCATTTTTTTGTGTATTTGAACAAGAAAAAAGAATAAAAATTATAGAAATTATTAGTGTTATTTTTTTAGTCATTATTTTTTTATTAATTTTTTAAATTTTTTTGTAAGAATTTTTTAGCTAAATTTTTATTTGTATTCTTCAATATTATCTTCTAAATAATCTAAAATTTCTTTTGTTTCAATAAAGGCTTTTTCTAATTCATCAAGAACTATAAGTTTTCAAGATTTATAAACATTTATATGAATTCTATTTCTCATTTTTCTAAAAGAATTTATTCTTTCTATAATTTTTTCATCTACTAATTTTTTATCTTTTGCTCAATTTATTAAAGCATTAAAATTTATACTATTATTAAAATTAACTTCTTTTTTTATTAATTCACAAATATATAAATTTTCACACTTTTTTAAATCTTGAACTTTTTTATATTCTTCTATTTCTAAATATTTTCTTTTAGATTTTTCATCATTTTTTAATTTTTCTTCTACAAAATAGAAAAAAACAGCTTCTATTATTGAACCAAGATAAATAAAAGCTGAATGAGTTTTTATTTCTAGCAATTCATCATCGTTTTTCATTTCTAAAACTTCCTCATAATATAAAAAAGAAACATAAGCAGAAAAAAGATATAAAGCATTTTTTAGCTCAACATTTCATTTTATAAATTCAAACCTATTTATTTGTTTAAAAAAGTTTATATAAAAGTTTAACTTTTTTTGCATATTTTTTTAGTTTTTTTAGTAAAAAATAAAGCTTCCAAAGCAGCAGAAGTTCTTTTTACACTTTCTGGGTCAAACATTTTAGAGTGTTTTATTTTTTTCATAATTATTTTATTATTTTTAAATATTATAAATATTTTAATTAATTAAGATTAAAAAGCAAATAAAAAATTTAGCTTGACTTTTTATCCAAAATAATATATTATATTCAATATACAAAAAAAACTATTTTAACTTAATTAAAAAATAAAAATATGAAAGATATTAATAATAAACAATATAGTGAATGAAGTTTAGAACATCTTAAAAATATATCTCTAAATGATTTAAAAAATTCAGAATCTTCTTATGAGTTTTTAGATAGTCTTGTAGAAAAATATAAAATAATTTCAGAAACAAAAGAAACAAAAGATTGAATAATAGAAGGTAAGATTGTAATTTTAAAAATAGATGAATTTATAAATGATTGATTTCTAAAAAAATTTGAAATAATTGTGAAAAATATATGAAAAATTGATAATTTTGTATATATAGATTTTATTATGGAACTTAAAAAACATAAAGTTACTTTAGAAAATAATGAAATGTTGAAAGAATTATTAGAGGAAAAAAAATGAAAAGATTCTGAAAAAAATAATAATGAAGAAAAAGAAAAGTTACAAGAAATACAGAAAATAAAAGAAGATATAGAAAAAATATTTGAAGGATTAATTGAAATAGAAAATAATAGTATATTTAGTGATTGAAATACTTCTTTTATAGAAGAAATTAATTCATATTATGAAGAATGAAATTATAATCTCGAAGAATTAACAAATATAAAAAAATTTCTTGAGAAAATAAAAGAAGAAACTGATGAATTAGTGATTGATTTGTTTCAGGATAATTTAAAAAAAATTATAAAAAAATAAAGCTAAGGGAATATATAAAATTTTCTATTTACACAGATTTTTGCATACTCCCTACTAAATTTATTAAACAATGCCTTTGGACTTAACAATTATATATTATTTTTTTTAATTTATCTTTATCAATTTTTTCAAAAAATAATTTTTCAAAAAAATCATTATTACAAATTTTATGTAAAATATCTTCTATTTTTTCAAAACTTTCCATTTTTTTTCAAAAATATTTTATATCTTTTTGAATAAAATCTTTTGTTAAAACTTTTTTATTTTTTCAATATCATATTAATAATCTTCATCATGGCAAATTATAAAAAATAATTTTATTATTATCATATATAAAAACCAACTTTTTTTTATTATAAATTTTATCATCTATTATATTTAAGTAATCTTCATAATTTAAATTAAATTTAGCTCATATATATACAAAATATTTTTTAAAATCATACTTTTTTCTATTAATAGTTTTTAATTTAATTAATCATTTATCTTCTTCCAAAGAAATAAGTTCTTTATTAAATTTAAAAAATAATTTTCAATGAGTATTTCAATTAATCTGAAATTTTACATCTATTTCTTTATCTTCTCAAATAATATCTTCATACAATACTTTATATAAAAAAATAATCAAGTTATTACAATTCCATCAAATAGCTTCTTGTTTATTTATATCATGATTTTTTGAATATTTTATTTTTTTTAACATATTAGAAAAAGATAAATCAGCAAAATCAGACATTGATATTTTTGATCAATAACTATAAATATTTCTTATATTTAAGTTTTTAAATAACAAATTTATTTCATTAATAATATAAGTTATTATTTTTTTTTTAGATTCTTCATCATTTCAATATTTCCTAAAAATATTTTTTCAATTTTTTTTTAAAGTATTAATTTTAGAAAAAAAGTCAGTAAAATCTATTTTTCAATTTTTTTCTTCTGAGTTTTCTAGAATTCAGTTTATTTTTACTAAAAAATCTTCTCAAAAAAATAATTTCCCTAAAATTTCATCTAATTTTTTTAAATCTGTTTCTTTTCATTTCAAATTCATATATTTATTATTATTTTCATAAAATTTTATTATAAGCTAATATTGTTATATTAATATATTTACCTTAAAAAATCAATTTTTTTTAAATTTTTTTTTATATACATAATTTTTTAATTTTAGAAAATATAGTTTTCTGCTATTTTATAAAATTTTTTTAATTCTCTATTTAAATTATTTAATTATTTTTTCATCAATTATATTTTTAATTATTCCATTTTCATTGCAATCAATTTTTATTTTACTTCATTTTAATTCTTTTATTTTACAATTTTTAAATTTAGGTTTATTTTCAATAAAAACTTTTTCACACTTTTCTGAAACATTATCAATATTTTTTCATTGAATTTCTTTTCTACATTCAGCATATTTTTCTGAAATATTTAGTTCACATTGAAATCAATCTATATTAATAATTTGATTATAACAACTATTTATTTCCTTCTTTTTTTCTGATATTTTTTTTCATATATTTTCTGCTAAATATCTATTTTTACTTTTCAATATTATTCAAATAACATCTGGGTTTATTTTTAAATATTTTGAAGAATTTTTATAAATTTCATTATTTATTTCATCTGTAATCCATTCATATAATTCTCTATTTTTTGTCATATTTCATAAAACTTCTCATCATACTTCATACCAATCTCAAGCATGTAACCAACCATAACCAATTCTTCAGTTAAAATATTTTTTATTATTTTCTCAAAAAATATATTCTGCAAATAATGGTATTGCTTTTTCTGGATAACCATTATGTAAAAGACAATTAGCTCAACTAAAAGCAAATTTTGGATCAGAAACATAATATTCTTCCACAATTTTTTCACATATTTTTTTTCTTTTTTCTCTATTAATACTTTTTAATTTTTCAGTAAATTCACTAGTATCTTTATTTTCTACAAGATAATTATAAATTTCTTTTTGCTTTTTATCTAAAATATTTTTTTCTTCAATTTTTTCTTGTTTTTCCTTTTTGTCTTGTTTTTTTTCTCCCTGATTTGAGGAAATAATTAAGGCTTTTTCTTCTTCCTGACTTACATTTCCACAAGAATTTAAAACTAAAATTAAAGCTAAACTTATTATTATTATTTTCATAATTTTTATTTAATAATTAATTTTTTTTACTTATAAATTATTCTTAATTTTTTTTATTTAAAATTAGTTTTCCAGATTTTTTTAAACCAACTTATCGAGCAAATTACCTTTTTCATTAAATTTTTTCCATTCACAATTTTTCATTTTTTCAACATTTTCACTTTGTCCTACAGCCATAATTATCAAATCTCAAACGGTTTTTAAATCAGTAATTGGAGTATTAGAACTTCAAGAAAAATTAGCTTGAACAAAACTTTTTATTTCTGCTAAATCCAAACTATCAAAAAATAAATCTACTATTAATTTTGAATTTTCTAAAATATTTTTTTTATCTATTTCTTTTATCAACACAATCTTTTCAATAATTTTATTTTTTATTTTTTCATCTATCTGACTCAAATCATGATTTTTTGTATTTTTCAAATCTTTTAAACTTCATTCTATAATTTCTGGTTCTTTTTTGTTTTTTACATCATTATAAAACCAAAAATGTTTTACAAAAGTAGCTTTTTCTTCAAACTTATTACTCCTTCCCTTAGGCTTAAGGGAAGGTTGGGATGGGATAATTTTTAAAGGGTTTGTATTAAAAAAATCCTCCAAAAAACTATTAAATTCTCACAAACTCATATTTTTATACAAATTTATTTGCTTTGTAATATCTTCAAATTCAAGATTTACTTTTCTTTTTGGAACAAAAAATATTAAATTAGCAAAAACATAAAAAACTCATTTTCAAAATAATGCAAAAAATCCTGTTTTTCCTCAGTTATAAGCCTTACTCCACATACTTCACCAAAGTCATTTTTGTCTCAACCCAACAACTTTAGTATTTTCTGGCATATTTTTTACAATATTATAAACAGCTTGTTTTCAGATAATACTTTCAAAACCTTGTTTATAAATTTCTCAAGAAGGATAAATCAAAATATTTTTTCAGTTTTTTAATGCTTTTGTTACATCATTAAAAACTTTTTTTACTTTTTCAGTATCAGCTCAAGCTTCCATTTCTCAAATTGGAATTGTTTCTAAGGCTGTCATTATTTGTTTCAAAATAGGCACATTAAAAAATTTTTCACTTGCTACTGGAGAAAGGTTCAGATATTTGTCCAAAAAAGTTATCAAAATTTGTGGATCTACTAAAGCCACATGGTTTGGTAAAAGTAAAACAGGTCAATTATGTTTTAAAATTTCTGTATTTTTTATTTCTAACTTATATCTTCTTTTTAAAAAGAATTTGTATATTAGGATTATTATTTTCATAAAAATTTTTTAAAATTTAAAATATTTACAAGTAAAATTACTCATCATAAAATGTACATTAATTTGTCAAATCAATAATTTTTATCAATATAGCTAGAAATAAACATTATTGCAAACAAAATTATTGAAAAAATAAGTCCATAAGTTGCACTACCATATTCTTTTTTGTCTTGTTCTCAGAGTTTACTTAAATAAAAAGAATCAATTAAATTTGTAGAACTTCAAAAAACAAATCAAACTAAAAATGCAATTATTCAAACTTGAAAAAATGTTTGGTTAAAAAATGGAAAAATTATTATTAAAATTCAAAGAAAAATATTTAAAACAAAAAAACTTTTCCATCTATATTTTCCTAAAAAACTTGAAATAATATTTCACAAAATTGCTCAAATACTAGAGTATAAAAGCAAATAAGCTGCTTGACTAGGTAATTTTTGAAAAGTTTCAACACTATATTCTACAGCCTTTTGAGAAACTACTGTTGAAACTGACCAGATAATACTTGAAAAAATAATTATAAAAGAAAAATTTTTGAAAATATATTTTAATTCTGGAAAATAATTTTTCAGAGCAACTTTCAATTTATGAGTTCTTTCTAATTTATAACTTTTAAAACCATTTTTAAATAAATCTTTTAAAGAAATATTATCATAATCTAAAAAAAGTGAAACAATACTAGAGATAATAAGTAAAAAAATAATTATTAAAAATCATTCATGTCAAAAAATTTCAAAAATTTTACTTCAAACAATTGTTCAAATTATTAAAAAAACTATAAAAACAATTGAAATTATTCCATTTATTTTTGTATCTTCAAGTCAGGTTTTTTGTATTTCAATTGAAACTAAAATACTTCTAAGAACTACCCATAATCAATAAAAAAATCAAATTCCAGAAATTATAAAAGCTAAACTAAATGTAGAATTTATAGGAAAAAAATAAGCAATAATTACAAAAATAAGAGTCAAAAAAGAAAAAGAAAAAAGTAAATATTTTTTCAAAAAAGTATAGGCCAAAGCTCAGCCTAAAAGGTAAGCCAAAATTCCTCATAAACTCAAATATCCAGATAAAACTTGTAAATCTGGAGCAATTCAATTACTCAAATCTCACCAAAAAAAATATTTTATTGTAGAAAATAAACTACTCCAAATGGCTGTTAGGATTATAAAAATTATAAATGTTTTGTATTTTTGCATTTGTTTTTTTAAAAATTTAAATTTTTCTTTATTTGTCTATTTAATAGAAAATTTTCAAATTTTCCTTAATATAATTATAATACTTTAAATTAAAAAAAGCAAAAAAAATTTTTACTTTTTAATTTCTATTTTATAGAATTTATTTTCAGCAAAATTTTTTTCCTTACATTTCTTCTTTTTCTTGAACTTGATACTTTTCTTCTCTATCAATTCTTAAATAAAATAAATAAGTAAAAATAAATATAAAAACTGTTCAAATTGTATTTAAAATAATACTAAATAAATTTCAAATAATATCATAAAAAATTGACCTATTATCCATATAATTTTCAAGTGTTTGTTTTAATACTTCAGGATTTTCTCATGAAAAAGCTCCTGTAATTCAATTATACAAATATCACATTCATCCTGATACTCAGAAAATAGTAAATCA
>JAMONT010000056.1 GCA_027066455.1 Candidatus Altimarinota bacterium | reverse complement strand
ATTTAGAAGAAAATATAGATGAAAGTGTTGCTTCTACAAAAAAACAAAAAAAAGAAGCTCTAGAAACTATAAAAAATTCTATGGAAGAAGGTGAAGAGTATAATTTGATTATAAAAACAAAATTAAAAAAAGAAAATGTTTTGAAACTTTTGAGAAAATTTGATGAAAAAATAAGAGTAGATTTTATGTACTCGGATGAAAAAAATAATTTTTTTGAATTATTTATAAATAAACAAAGTATTTTTGCTCTTGAAATGCTTGATGATATAAAAAATGGAAATATTCCTGAAAGCTTTTTAGGAATAGAAATAGTTACCCCGGAAGTTTTTGGGATAAATGCCCTTTCTGCTGAATCTTCTAAAACCCTCTCTCCTGAATCCTCTCTCCCCGGTGGGGAGAAAGGGGCTGCAAAAAAAGAAGAAAAAAAAGTTGATTTGAGTTGAGAAAATTTGGATTTGACTTGGTGAGTGAAAAAATATTCTCCGGAAAAATATTTGAGTAAATTGGAAAAGCAAACAAACAAATTGAAAAAGAAAATAAAAATTGGGATAATTGATACAGGGATAGATTATAATCATCCAGATTTGAAAGGAAAAGTTAGCAAGTGAAAAGATTTTGTGAATAAAGATGATGATGGATGGGATGATCAAGGTCATGGAACTCATGTTGCTGGAACAATTGGAGCAAATTTAAACTGAAAAGGGATAATTTGAGTTAATCCTTATGTTGAATTTGTGCCTTTAAAAATTTGTAATAAAAGATGATTTTGTCCAAGTTATGGTATTTTGAAAGCTTTGGAATATGTGAAAGAAAATAATATAGATATTGTGAATATGAGTTTGGGTTGAAGATGAAATCCAAAGGAAAATTCTATTTGTAATTGAATAAAATCAGTTTCAAGTAAATGAATAATAGTTGTTACAGCTAGTTGAAATTCTAATATTGACACAAGTAATTTTATTCCTTGAGGTTGTGCAGGAACAATTACAGTTGCTGCTGTTGATTCAAAATTAGAAAGAGCAAGTTTTTCAAATTATTGAGAAAAAGTAGATATTTCAGCTCCATGAGTTGGGATTTATTCTAGTTTACCAAATAATAAATACAGAAAATTAAGTTGAACTAGTATGGCAACTCCTCATATAGTTTGAATAGTTTCAATAATAAAAACTTTTAAACCAAATGCTTCTTTAGCTGAAATTAAAAAAATATTAAAAGCAAATAGTTTAGAAACAAAAAGTGAAAGTTTTAAGGAAATTGGGAAGTTTGCTGTAATTCCTAATTTTACCTCACCCCAACCCTCTCCTTTGAGAGGAGAGGGAGAAGCTACAAGTAAAGAAGAAAAAATAGTAAAAGTTAAGGAAGTAATAAAAAAAGAAGAAAATAAAGAGGAAGAAGAAAAAGAAAAATTAGAGAGAGAAAAGAAAGAAAAAGAATTTTGGAAAAATATAGTTGATTTTTCTATTTTGGATAAAAATTTAAATCCAAAAAATTCTGATAATGCAAGTATTCAAAATGTAGATGAAGAATTAAGTGAGGAGGAAAAAGAAAAATTGGAAGAAGAAAATAAGAAAAAATCAGAAAAAGAAGTAAAAAAAATAGAGGAAGAAATGAAAAAAGAAGAAAATTTGAGTGAAAAATTTGAAAAAAATTGAGAAAATAAAAATTTTGAAGAAGAAAATTTGGATAAAATCATATGAAATAAAAGTTTGGAAGAAATTTTTGAAGAAAATAAAAAAAGCCATGCAGAAGAAATGGATAAAAAAGAAAAAGAAGAAACTTGAATAAAAATAAATTCTTTTACTTCTAAAAAAATAAATTTAGATATAGAAATAGAAAAACAATTAAAAGAAGATGAAAAATTAGAAAAAAAATCAATAGAAAAAATAAAACAAATAGAAAGTCAAAAAGGACTAAAAATAAATTCTTTTTGAACAAATACTGAAACAGATGCTGAATATTTGGCTGAACAACAAAAAATAGATAATAAAATTTTATGGGAATTAGAATTAGAAAAAGTAAAAAAAGAATTTTCTTGAAAAAATTGAATAGAAATAAATAATTTTTCTGAGGAAGAAGAATTTAGTATAGAAAGTATTTTGAAACCAGATGAAAATAGTATAAAAATAAATAACATTAGTGAAGAAAATAGTTGAATAATTTCTTATTCTACTTGAGAAACAATAAATGAAAAAATAACTATGGAATGGTTATTAACACCAGATAAAAATACAAAACCACCAAAAAATGGTTTACTTTCATATACAGATTTAAGTGGAGATAAAGTTACAACTATTGATGATTTTGATTTAGATGAATTATTATGAGAAAGTGATTGAGTTAAAATAAATAGTTTTACAGAATATAAAACATGATGATTAGTTTCTTCTTCAACTTCTAGAATAGAATTTTCAAATGCTTTTAATAAAACATTAAAAGATTTGTTAAAAGAAGAAAATAATATAGAAAAAAGTGCTTTAGAAATAAATAGTGTAAATTTAAAAGAAAATAGTTTAGACCAAGAAATGAGATTTTCAGATAATTTTTATAATACTTTAAATCAATTACTGAAAACAGAAAAAAATATTACAATAAATAGTTTTAAAAATTATAAAACAGGTTGATTAATTTCGTATACAACTTGAGCAATTGAAGAAAATATTAAAAAACCATTTGTAGAAGATTTTATAGATGTTGAAAAAATATTTAAAAAACAAGAATGAATAAAAATAAATTCAATAAGTAATGAAGATTTATTAATTTCATCTTCAACTTGAGTATTATTTAAAGATATTAATCAAGATGATGTTATATGAAAACCTATAATTTTAACTATAGAGTGAGAAGAAAATTCTATAAAAATAAATAATTTAGAAAAAAATAAAGAAGAAGTTTGATATTATGTAGATACATTAGCTATAGAATATTCAGAAGAAGAATTAGTAAAAAAAGAAAAAAAAGAATTAGAAGAATTTATAAAAAAACATAAAAAAGAATTAGAAAAAGAAGAAAATAACAAAATAAAAATAAATTCAGTAAATGAACAAACAATAGATGTAGATATTGAATTAACACCAAAAGATAAAAAAGATTATGAAAAAACTAAAAATGATAAAACTTGGTTTAAATTAATTGAAGCTAGTTCTGAAAAAATAGAAGAAACTTCAAATAATGAAGAAAATTGAAATATTAATATACAAGCTGTATATTCTTGTGATGTAAAAATAAATAGTTCTTGTACACAAAATTTATCTTATGCTAAATATTTTTCATATAGCACAAGTAATGGTTCTATTTTTAATTATAGAGTAGAAAATAGTAGAATAATAATAACTTGAAAAAGAGCTTGAAGTGCAAAATTATATGCAAAATATAATTGACATACATATGCTACAATAAATATTAAGGTAAAAGCTAATCCAAAAAGCTTAAGAGTTTCAAGTACTTCATATTCTTTAACAACTTGAGATAAAAGAAGTATTAAAATTACAAGCTGAAATGGTTGATATAGTGTTTATTCTTCTTCATCTAGTATTCAAGCTAAAATTTCTTGAAATTATATAAAAATAGAAGCAAAAGATTATACTAATGGAAGTAAATGGATAAAATTAAGTGATAAAGAAGGAAAAAGAGTATATATTTATATAAAAGTAAAACCAAAATTAGGGACAGCAAATGCAGAAGTTATTCAATGAAAAAATAAATGGCTTTCTTTTAATACAAATAATTATTCTATTAGTTCAAGTCGTTGAAATGTAAATATTTTAAAATATAGTAATTGATTTTATATAGTTTGAAAAAGAACTTGAACAGATATAGTTTATATTAAAAAAGATTGACATACTTTTTTCAAAATTTATGTAAATATAAAGGAATGAATAAAAGCTTTGAGATTAGAAAGTACAAGTAAATATGTAATGGAATGATATAAATGAAATGTAAGAATAATAGAATGAAATGGTTGATATGTAGTAAAATCATTAGACTCAAATGTTGAAGCAAGATTGAATTGAAATTATGTTTATTTTTATGCAAAAAAACCAACAAATTGATATATAAACATAAAAATAAGTGATAAAAAGTGAAAATATATATATTTAAAAATAAGAGTAAAAGCACAACTTAGAACTAATAATTTAATAAAAAATGAAAAAACTTCTTCTACAGTATTAACAAATTGATTTAGTTTTAATTATCCTAAAGATTGAAAAATAAGTATTAAAAATATTTGAAATAATAAAACAGAAATAAAATATTTGAAGCCATGAAATACTTATTTTGAGATGAAAAAATGGTGATATACTTTTTATAAATTTAATGTTACAATAAAAGAAGTAAAAAGAGAAATAAAATTAGATAAAAGTGGTTTATTAATAACAAAATGATATAAACAAGTAGTAAATATTTTGGATTGAAATTGATGATATAAGATAGAAAATCCTGATACTTCAAAAATATGAGCAAAAATAATTTCAGGAAATAAAATAGAAATAGAAGCAAGAAAAGTTGCTTTTGATTATATTAATTTAAAAATAATAGATTCTAAAAATAAAATATTTATTTTAAAGGTGAAAGTAAAGCCAGAAGTAGAAATTTTATATGAAACTTGATATGAATGATTATATTCTTTTAAAAATGAAGAATATAAAAATTTTAAAAATGCTTGATATAATTTTAATTATGAAAAAAATGGAATAATAAATATAGAAGAAAGCTCTAATAAAATAAAAATAAAATTTTTAAAAGCTTGAAATACTTTTTTTGAAATAAAAAAATGATGATATATTTTTGTAAAAATAAATATAAAAGTCAAAAAAAGAAAAAATATAAAATTGGATAAACAGCAAGTAACTTTGGTTAATTGAAAAAAACAAATAATAAATATTTTGGACTGAAATTGATGATATAAGATAGAAAATCCTGATACTTCAAAAATATGAGCAAAAATAATTTCAGAAAATAAAATAGAAATAGAAGCAAAAAAAGTTGCTTTTAATTATATTAATTTAAAAATAACAGATTCTAAAAATAAAACTTTTATTTTAAAAATAAAAATTGCTCCAGAAGTAGATATTTTATATGAAACTTGATATGAATGATTATATTCAGAAAATAATGAAGCATATAAAAATTTTAAAAGTGCTTGATATAATTTTAGTTATGAAAAAAATGGAATAATAGATATAGAAGAAAGCTCTAATAAAATAAAAATAAAATATTTAAAAGCTTGAAAAACCTATTTTGAAATAAAAAAATGATGATATATTTTTGTGAAAATGAATGTAGAAGTTAAAAAAAGAAGAGAATTAAAATTAAAAAAAACACAAATAACAGTAACAAAATGATATTCTCAAATAGTAAATATTTTGGATTGAAACTGATGATATAAAATAAAAAGTTTCCATTCTTCAAAAATATGAGCAAAAATAATTTCAGAGAATAAAATAGAAATAGAAGCAAAAGATATAGTTTATGGTTATACAAAAATATTTATAACAGATTCTAAAAATAAAGAAACTTATTTAGAAGTAAAAGTAATACCAGACACTATAGAAGAAAAAATAACTTGATATGAGTCAATTACTAAAGAATTAAAAACTAGTTTAAAAAATAAATGATATTCATTTGATTATTTAAAAAATTGAGTAATTGAATTGGAAGAAAAAAATGATAAATTGTATTTAAAATATTTAAAAGCATGAAAAATACATTTATATATTAGAAAATGATGATATACTTTTATGGATTTTGAAATAGAAGTATTAGATAGAAAAAATATAAAATTAGATAAAAATAATTTAATTTTAATACAAAATTCTAAACAAATAATAAATATTTTAGACTGAAATGGAGGATATAAAATAGAAAATCCTGATATTTCAAAAATAGATGTAAAAATAATAAATGATAATAAAATAGAAGTAGAAGCAAAAAAAATTGCTTTTAACTATATTAATTTAAAAATAACAGATTCTAAAAATAAAACATTTATTTTAAAGGTAAAAGTAGCACCAATACCTTTGGAAAAAATTATTAAAAATAATAAATGAAAATCTTTAGAAGTAGATGAATCTTGATTTCAGTTTGTTTTAGAAAATAATGATTGAATAATAGAATTTATAAAAAAACCAAATGCTAAAATTCTAATAAATTTCTTAAAAACAGGAACAACTTATTATTATTTAAAAAAATGATGATATACTTTTGCTAAAATAAAAGTAATTGTTTTAGCAGAAATAATAAAAAATTTAAAATTAGAAAAAACAAATTTATTTTTAAAACAGTGAACTAATGCAAGAGTAAAAATTACAAACTGAAACTGATGATATAAAGTAGAAAGTTTGGATAAAAATAAGGTTGAAGCAAAACTAGAAAATAATAATGAAATAAAAATTTATGCAAAAAACTATAGTTTTAATTACATAAAAATAAAAGTAAGTGATTCAAAATGAAAAGTTGCATATTTAGAAGTAAAAGTAAAACCAGAATTAGTAGAAAGAACTGTTACAAGAAAAGTTTGACAAGGTGAAAGTACTTATTCAAATTGATTTATTATAAGTTCAGATGATAATACAATAGCTAAGGTAAAAAATCAGGATAATAAAATGTATATAAGTTATAAAAAAGCTTGAACAACTTATATTTATTTGAAAAAGTGATGATATACTTTTTTTAAATTTAAATTAATAATAAAAGAGAATTCAAAACCTTTAGAAGTTTCAGCTTCAAAATTATCTATAACTAAATGAGCTAATGCATATTTTTATATAAAAAGTTGAAATGGATGATATAAAGCAACAACAAATTCACCAAATTTACAAGTCTCTATACTTAAATCACAAGAACATGAATGGCTAAAAGTTAATTGAATAAATGTAAGTTATAAATATGAAAAAGTAACTCTAACAGATTCAAAATGAAAAAGTCTAGAAGTTTCTGTAAAAGTAGTTCCAACAATTAAATATCTTGATTGTTGAGTAACAAAAACATGAGAAACTTGTAAACTAAATCTAAAAAAACCAGAAAAATACAAATTAGTAAACCATAATCAAAATATTACTTGATTTAACTGGAATAATAATGAAATTACATTAACTTGAAAAAATAAATGAGAAGATTACTTTTTCATTTATGATATAGAAAAAGAATATTATATAGCTAGAATTTATATAAAAGTTGTAGAATGATTAAAAGAAATAACTTTAACTAAAACAAGATTTACTCTAGCTCCTATGAGGCTTAGAGATGTTAAAGTTTTAACTTGAAATTGATGATATAAAGTAAAAAGTATTTCTAGTAAACTTTGAATTACTTCTTATTTTTCAAAGTATTTTCAAGGGATAGAATTTTATTGAAAAAAAATCACAAATTGAAAATATGAAAAAATAGTAATAGAAGATGTAAAATGAAAAACAGCTACAATAGAAGTAAAAATAGTTCCATCAACAAAAAGATTAAAATGTGAAATAAAATGAGTTTGAAAAACATGTGAGTTTAATTTATTAAAAACTAAAGACTATAAAATAGTAAATTTTGATAAAACTTTATGAACTATAACTTGGGAAAATGATAAATTAAAAATAACTTGAAAAAATGCTTGAGAAAATAATTTCTATATTTACGATAATACCGATGGCTATTATATAGCAAAAATAGGATTAACAGTAGAAACAGAAAAAATAAAACTAATAAAGAAATTTGAAATATATTGAACAAATCAAACTATGTATATGTGATATAATAGAACAGCATATATAAGAATAAAAAGTTGAAATAGACAATATAAAGCAACAAGTGATTCTGATGCAATTTCTTTAGAAGTTAAATTAAATAAATATACATCCAGATGAAAAACATATTATTGGGATTATATAATGGTTAAAGCTAAAAAAACAACTCCAAATAATAAATTTGTAGATATAAAAATTACTGATGAATGATGACAAGAAATAATATATAAAATAAGGGTGGTTCCAAATATAACAATAACAAAATGTACTGTAAAAGTATGAGAAATATGTGAAAAATTAGTTACAAAAAATTCTAAAATAAAATTGCAACCATACCAGAAAAATAATATTTCTCTAGAACAAACAGAAAATAGAATAAAAATAAAATGAGAAATGGAATGAAGAGCATATTTAGTATATCGTAAAGAAAATTATATTACTGATATTGTTAGAATAACAATTAATCCAAATCCAAATATAATAATAGAAAAAGATAGAACTTTTTATACAAATAAAAATAAATTTATATCATTAAGATGATATACAGTAGAAGATACAAACCTTTGAATAATTGAAGTTAATGCTACTAAATGGTATGTTAGATTAAAATGACTAAAAGCTTGAAAAACAATATTAAAATTCAAAAAGAATTGACAAATAAGATATATTTATAATGTTACAGTTATAAAAAATCAAGCTTTGAAAATAGAATGAACAGTACCAAAAACTCTTTATTTAAACAAAGAAACAAAAATAAAAATATTAAGTTGAAATGGAGAATATAAAACAAAATGGATTTATCCAGTATGATTTGTGGATACAAAAATAATAAAAGAAAATGGTTTTGATTTTTTAGTTTTGAAATTAAAAACACTTCCAAAATATGCAAGATTATATTTATCAGATGACTCTGAACAATACAAAGCAATAGAAATAAAGGCTAAATTAAATGAAGTAAAATTAAATGAAGAAACAATAAAAGTCTATAAACAAGATTATAAAATATTAAAAATAACAGATTGAAATGGAGATTATAAAATTTATAAAAATAATGAAAATATTTTAGTAGAAAAAATAAATGATTTAGAATACAAGATTTATGGAAAAAAGATTTGAAAAACAATATTGAAAGTTGTAG
>JAMONT010000055.1 GCA_027066455.1 Candidatus Altimarinota bacterium | reverse complement strand
AAAAATTATATTTACTGAATACAAGCTTATATGAAATCAGAAATTATTTCAAAAAATGATAAATATATGATAGTTTCTGAAGATATAGACAATTTTAAAATTTTAAATATGTTTTATGCAAAAGATTTAGAAAAGATTTATTATATGGGAAATATAGTTAAAGATGTAGATTTAAAAACTTTTAAACCATTTACAGAATGATCAATGTTAGCTTTTGATAAAAACTATTTTTATAGAGCTTGAAAAGTAGTAAAATCTGAGAAAAATCCTATAAAAAGGTATGAAAAATATATTGAATTTTCAAAAGAATGTAGTTTAAAAAGAATGAAAGAAATGTCTGAAAATAAGAAATTTAGTGAATTTAATGAAAAATAAAGATTTTTAATTTTTTTAAAATTTAAATAAAAAAATATGCAAAATAAATTAATTCTTGCACTTGATAATTTAAGCATTTCTGAAACAAAAAAAATAGTTTCAGAATTAAAATGAGAAAATATTATTTTTAAAGTAAATGACTTATATAGCCTTGTTTGATTAAATTGATTATCTGAAATTTTTGATGAACAAAAAATAATGCTTGATGCAAAATGGTATGATATTCCTAATACTATGAAAAATTATTTAAGACAATTAAATAATTCTAAAATATGAAAAAATACTGAATTTTTAACTGTTCACGCTAGTTCTGGAAAAAAAGCTTTGGAAGAAATTATGAAAGAAAAAAAGCAATTACAATTAAAAACAAAAATTTTAGCTGTAACTATTTTAACTTCTTTTGATGATTTGGAAAGTTCTAGAATTTATGATGAAAAAGCAAAAAATTGAGTTTTAAAATTAGCTAGTATTGCTCTTGAAGCCTGAGTTGATTGAATTGTTTGTTCTCCACTTGAAGCTCCTATTTTAAGAGAAATTTTTTGAGAAAATTTTTTAATTGTAAGTCCTTGAGTTAGATTTGAAAATTCTAAAAAAGATGACCAAACAAGAACTTTAACACCAAAAAAAGCTATAGAATCTGGAGTAAATCATATAGTTATGTGAAGACCAATTTTGAATTCTGAAAATCCTGTGGGGGAAATTGAGAGGTTTTTTGTGGAGATAAAAAGCCCCCTATCCCAACCTTTCCCCCCAAGGGAGAAAGGAGTAGAACAAAATAATATTCCCTCTCCCCTGGGGGGAGGGTTAGGGAGGGGGTTTTTATTTGAAAAATATTTATTTTCTTGAAATTATTTAGAATTATTAAAATATATTTGAGCATTTTATTTTAGAACAGAAAACTGAAAATATTGTCGTCTAGCTAGTGGGCTTTTAAGTAATGCTTATATTAATATTTGAGCAATTGAAAGAAACTTTTTAGTTGTAGAAAAGGTTTGTGAAGATTTGTCTAGACAAATAGTAGACAAAAAAATAGAAGCTGATATTGTTATGTGAGCACAAATGTGAAGTGTTAGAATTTCTTTATATTTGGCTGAAAAACTGGGAATAGAAACTTCTATTTATACAGAAAAATCTGGAAATGATAATGAAAAAATGCAATTAAAAAGACATAAAATTTGTCTAGAATGAAAAAAAATTATTTTAAGTGAAGATATAATTGCAAGAGGTTCTACTATTAAAAAAATGATAGAATTAATAAAAAAAGATTGAGGAGAAGTTGTGGGAATTACTTGTGTTTGAAATAGATTTGGAAAAGATAATTTTGAATGAATTCCACTTTTTTCTTGTTTTGTTCCACCAAAATTTGAACTTTATTTTGATGAAAAAACTTCAGAAGAAAATAAATGAAACTTTAAAAAATTTCCAGAAAAATCAGAAATTTCAGAAAAACCAAAAAATGATTGGGATTTTTTGATAAAATCTATGAAATAAAAACTATATTAAAATAAGTTTTTAACAATGTCAATATTGTTCACTTTTCTTGTGTTTAAAACATAAAAAATAGACTTTTTAAGAAACTCTTAACATAAGTTTTAACAAACTTTTGACTTTTGTTTTAATCTAATTATATTAGTTATTAATAATACATTTAAGAGAAAAATAAAGTTATATCTATAATCTATAAAAATATGGTTGTTTTAACAAAAAACTTAACTGAAACTAAAATTCAAAATTCTTTTAAAAAGTTTTTGGAATCTTTATCAGAAAAAGAAAAAATAGTTATATCTAAAAGAGTATGATTGAATTGAGAAGTTTATACTTTACAAAGTATAGGTGATTCTTTTAATCCAAATATTACGAGAGAAAGAGTTAGACAACTTGAAGCTACTTGAATAAAAAAATTAGGTAGAATTATAAAAACTTCTAACTTATTTTCAATTCAAGAATTTTCAAGAGAAAAATTAATTGAAGCAGGAGGATTATTAACAAAAGATAAATTATTATCAACTATTATCAGAGAATCAGGGGTTGATACTGAAATGAGTTCAACTTTGATTTCTATTATTATTCAAGCAGATTATAATATTTTAAAATCAAAACCTAGAATTTCAACTAAAACATACTTTTTTATGCCTGATATAAAAAAGGAACTTGTTGAAGAAGTTCATAAAGAATGAGTTAAAATTCTTAGAAAAAAATGAGATGTGATGGAACAAAGAAGTTTATATGAACTTATAAAAATAAAACTTTGAGATTCTAAATGAACTTTGACTTTACCATTAATTGATAATATTTTTGATATTTACTGTGATGTTGTAAAATGAGAAGAAAAATATATTGGTTTATCTAAATGGAGAATATTAAATCCAAAAACTCTAAAAGATAAAATTATTTATGTAATGAAAAAGGAAAAAGTTCCTCTTCATTTTGTCGATATTTCAAATAAAGTTTTAGACCATTTGGGAGATAGAGTAAAAGTAAATACTGTTCATAATGAACTTATCAGAAATAATGATTTTGTTTTAATTTGAAAATGAATTTATGTTTTAAAGGAATGGGGATTCAAGTCAGGAACTGTAATTGATGTAATTATAGATGTAATGGAAAAAGCTTGAGAACCAATGAAAACAGAAGAAATTATAACAAAAGTTTTGAAAACTAGAATTGTTAAAGAATCTACTATTTATATGAACCTTCAAAATAAAAAATATATAAAAAGAGTTTGAAGAAATTTCTATGAATTAAAGAAATAAAAATATTTTAAAAACCACCTTTAAAGGTGGTTTTTTTTGTACTATAATTTTATTTAAAGTCAATCTGAACTATTTGCAATAGATTATATTTTATGATAAAATTACTTTAAATATTTTTTTATAAAATTTAACTCAATGATTGATTTGAAAGCTAAAAACTTTTTTTCTAAAAATTCTACAAAATCTAATAAACAAAATTCAGATAATGTAGATGATCTTTTTTGAGCAAGTTCTAATAAAACAAGAAAAATAACTAAAAAAAATAAATTATCAGATTCTTTTTTAAATAAAAATGCATCTGGTTGAGAAATTGGGCATTTATTAAATGATATGTTTTTAGCAGCTTTTAAATATAAAGCTAGTGATATTCATATTGAACCTGCTGAATATCAGTTGAATATTAGATTTAGAGTTGATGGAGTTTTTATGAATTATAAAACTTTTGAACTTGAACAAAAAGACCAAATTGTTGCAAGACTAAAAATAATGTCTTTTTTAAAGATAGATGAAAGTAGATTACCTCAGGATTGAAAAATTAATTATAAACTTTTTTGATGAAAAACAATTGATATGAGAGTTTCTGTTTTACCAATTATTTATTGAGAAAAAATAGTTATAAGAATTCTTAAAAAAGAAGATAAACCTACAGATTTGAAAGATTTATGAATTTTGCCTTATAATATGGTGAAAATAAAAAAACATTTAAAAGCTCCTTCTGGAATGATTTTGGCTGTTTGACCTACAGGTTCTTGAAAATCTACAACACTTTTTTCTCTTTTAAGTCAGTTTAATCCACTTGAAAAAAATATTTCAACTTTAGAGGATCCTGTTGAATACAGAATTTTAGGAGTAAATCATTCCCAAATTCATCCAGATATATGATTTAATTTTGCTTCTTGACTTAGAAGTATTTTGAGACAAGATCCTGATATTATAATGGTTTGAGAAATAAGAGATGAAGAAACAGCAAAATTGGCCTCTGAAGCAAGTATTACTTGACATATTGTATTTTCTACCTTGCATACAAATTCAGCTGTAAATACAATACAAAGATTAATGAATTTATGAATAGACCCTTTACTTATATCTTCAGCAATAAGATTAATTATTTCTCAAAGACTTGTAAGAAAACTTTGCGATTATTGTAAAATTGAATATACTCCTACAGAAAAGGTTAGGCAAAAAATTATTTGAAGAGTTTGAAGATATTTAAAAGATAAAACATTTAGGCTTCATAAACATAAAGGCTGAGGTTGTGAAAAGTGTAATAATATGTGATATGTAGGAAGAATAGGTATATATGAAGTTTTAGAAATAACTCCTTGACTTGAAACTTTATTATTAAAATGAGCAAGTAAGACTCAGCTTGAAATTTTTTCAATTTGAGAATGATTAATTCCAATAAAAGATGATGCTTTAATGAAGGTAGTTTTATGAGAAACTTCTTTAGAAGAAATGTTTAGTGTTTTGGGGACAGGGTAAGAAAAAAATCCCTCCCCCTTTCAGGGTACTCCCTTTATAAAAGGGAGAAAATAAAAAAAAGTTAAAAAAAATAAAAAAAAAGTTAAAAAATTTGAAAAAAAATTTATTTTATGATAATATATACAAGTATGGATAAATCTATAAATGTTGCTTTCGAAGATATGCTTAAATCATGCAGTCTTTCTGACAAGGATTGTTATGAAATTAGGCAAATTTTCTATATGTTATCTCGCCAAAAACAACAAAATATCATAAATAATTTTAACATTATGGTTGATAGAATAAATAAGTTTAAGGAAGATATAGAAGAACAACAAAAAATTCTTTTGGAAAGTGCTGCAAGTAAATTAGATGATATTGTTTTGCAAACACAAAGGGAAAATATTATCTGAGAAACTTGTGAATTTCTTGAATGAATGAAACAAGAATGCTGAGAAGCATGTGAATATCTAGCAAATATAAAAAAAGAAAAATAAAAAAAATTACAAAAACAAAAACAAAAATATTTTTTAAAAATAAAAAAATGAAAAATTTTGAAACAAGTACAATAGAGACTAAGAAAGCTATTCCTGATAAAAAACCAACATCACAAGATACACTAAGATGAGATTTAAAATTTGATATACCAAAATTTGAAGAAACAATGACTTTATTATTAGATAAATATAACTTACCTAAAGAAATAGCAAAATCTGTTGCTGAAACTATTGCACAAGTTAAATTTTTAGAAAATTATAAAGATGATTGAAAAATAGCTTGAGAAACTGCTTATAAAGTTGCAAATAATATTGTTCCTTCTAATTTAGAAGAATTAAAAGTTTCTTAAAAAAATAACAAAAACAAAAATAAATAATAATTTTACTTATGAAAACTATAAATATAGATTCTTCTGTTGATATATCTAGAAAAGATTTTGTCAATATGATAAAAGACATCCCCAAAAATAGTTTTGAGATTTGCTTCAAATACAAATCCAATTTTTTAAACACGAAAAACATAAGAGATTTTATAGGTTTTATTTTTGATTATTATGGATTTTCTGAAATGTGGAAAACTAGATTTATATTAATATCTGATGAATTAAATAATAATGCAATAGAATATTGAAGTAGATGGGAAGAATATAATGAATTAAGATTGGAAGTTAAAGCAACTTGAGTAGAAAATTACAAAATAAAAATGGAAGTTGAAGATACTGGTAGATGAATTACTAATAAAAGTGCAACTGAAATGGTGAAACTAGCTGAAAAGAAAAAAACAAGATGATTTAAAAATTATGACTCAATTAGATGAAGATGATTATTTTTGATAATTGACCAAATGGTTGATAAATTATATTTCAAAGATTCAAAAAAATGATGATTAATAGTGTGATTAAAAAAAGAAATTTCTTTAGATAAAGAAACTATGTTTTGTGCTTATTCTATCATTTGAAAAAATTATAATTTAGAGGAATTAGAAAAAGCTGAAAAAAGATTTGAAAAAAAAGCTTTTAAATTAGATGAAGAAAATAAAAAGCATTTAGAAAAATTAAATGAAAAGTAGTGAAAAAATTATTTTTAAAATAAAAAAATTTAAGAAAAATCTTAATTTTTTTTTGTTTAAAAAGTTTTATAATAATTAATTTTGGATTAAATAAAAAAATGTAAATAAATTTATAAGTGCAGCAAATATAATAGTATAAAAAATTTTTAATTCTATTTTTTTATTTTTTACTAAATATTTTATATTAAATAAAAATCTAACTTGCAAAAAGTATAAAAAGTATTAAAATATAAAAAATTAATAAAAAGAAAATATGAAAATAATAATCTGACTTTGAAATCCTTGAAGCCAATATGAAAAAACTAGACATAATGTATGATTTATGTTTTTAGATTTTTTTGCTTTTAAAAATAATTTTAGTGAATTTAAGTATGAATCAAAATTTGCCTGAGAAATAAGTTCTTGAAAAATTTGAACTGAAAAAATTTTTTTATTAAAACCACAAACTTTTATGAATCTTTCTTGAGAAAGTTTAGCTAAAATTTGTAATTTTTATAAATTAAATTTTGAAGATTTTATTGTTATTTATGATGATAAAGATATGGAGTTTTGAAAAATTAGATCTAGAAAAACTGGTTCTGCTTGAGGTCATAATTGAATAAAAAGTATTATACAATATTTTTGAAATGATTTTGAAAGAATAAAAATTTGAATTTGATATGATAAAAAATATGAAGTTAGTGATTGGGTTTTATCCAAGTTTTCTGAAGAAGAATTAATAGATTTAGATTCAGACTTTTTTAAAGAAGTTATTGAAAAATTGAAAAAAGATGGAAATATGGGGAGTATGTAAAAAATTTTATTTACACAGATTTTTGGACAGTCCCAAATTATTTTTCAATTATTCCTTAATATCTATTTATTTTTAAACTAAAGAAAAATGTACTTCCTTTTCTATAAGTACTTTTAATTCATATATCTCATCATAATCAAGTTATGATTTTTTTTGAAATAGAAAGTCCTAATCAAGTTCATTTTTCTGTTTTATTTAAGTGAGATCATACTTGAGTAAATTTTTGAAATAATCTTTTCAAATCTTTTTTTTCTATTCAAGCTCAATTATCAATTACTGAAATAATAATATTTTTGTTATCTTTAGATTTTTCTAATTCTACAAAAACTTTTCAATTTTTAGGAGTAAATTTATAAGAATTTGATAATAAATTTATCAAAACTTGTTTTATTTTTTTATAGTCAGAATTTATTTCTATTTCATCTATTATATCATAACCTAAGGAAATATTTTTATCATAATATATTTCTCTCATTTCATAAATTACCTCTTTTATTAATTTTTTTAAATTAACATTTTCATAAAAAAAATCCATTTTTCCAGCTTCTAATTTATTTATATCAAGCATATCATTAACTAAATCTATGAGATTTTTAGTATTTTTTTGAATTTTTTCTAAATATATTTTTTGTTTATCTGTAACTATTCAAAATGTTCATTTAGCAAGTAATGAAATATAACCTTTTATAACTGTCATTGGTGTTCTTAGTTCATGTGAAGCTACTGATAAAAAATCATTTTTAAGATTTTCTAATTCTCTTTGTTTTGTTGCGTCTCTAAAAATTATAATATAAGCTGTTTTACCATCATCTCAATAATATTTTTGCAAAGGTGTTGAAGTAACAAAAATAGGTATTTCTTTATTTTTTCATTTTAAAATAATTCA
The DNA here is from genome assembly GCA_027066455.1 of Candidatus Altimarinota bacterium. Lineage (GTDB taxonomy): Bacteria > Patescibacteriota > Gracilibacteria > BD1-5 > UBA6164 > JAMONT01. The sequence goes on along the minus strand of JAMONT010000055.1, from coordinate 1,163 downwards.
TTTTTCAAAAACATATTCTTTATCAGTTTCTAGATTAGATAAAATAAAATTATCTATTTTTTTACCTTCTAATAAAAATCTTAAATATAAGTCATATTTTTTTCATATAATTTCTTCAATTGTGTAACCAGATAAAAAAGAAGCTTTATAATTAGCTAATATTACTTTTTTATTTGAATCAACAACAATTAATCATTCTCAAAGATTATTTATAATTGATTGTAAATTAGATCTAGAATGTTCTAGTTTTTCATTTATTTTAATATTTTTAGCTAAAAGAATTTCTAAATTTTTAGTTTTCTCTAATAATTCTTTTGAACTCAAATCAAGTGTTCTTTCAAGTAAAACTCTGTCTTCTTTTATATCTGTATATTCTAAATCAATAGATTCAATAAATTTAGATATTTTAGAGTATTCTTCAAAATTTAAGTGTCTTAAATATTTTTTTACTTGTCTTCTTAATAAATTTGATTTAGTATTTATTTGTACTGCATTCATTTTTTATTTTTCAGAAAATAAAGCAATTGTCATAGTTTCATTATGAAATTCACAATCTGAACCATCTCAATTTATTCAAATTTCTCAATAAGAATAAAATCATCAAATTTTTGGATTTTCTCAAATAATTTCTCTAACTTTTTCTATTTCATCTTCTGTTCTTTGTTTTAATATAATTCTTCTAGCAACACAACTTATAAGTAAAGCAAAATCAGGATTTGGGACTTTTTTTAGGCTAAGTTTTGCAGCTTGTCAAGCTCAATTTACTAATTTTTCAAAGTTTGTTTTCATAAAAAATGCCTTACATCATTCTGGAACATTACCTGAAAAAGTTATACTTCATAGTTTTTCATCAATAGTTAATAAGCTTCTTATTATTCAATTATCTCAATTTTTTTTATAAATACTGATAGGAAAATTAACACCAGATCATGGTAAATTTTTAGCTTGTTCTCATAAATATCTTTTATATAAATCTAAAATTGGTTCTCAATCCAATTCATATACAATATTTTCATTTGATTTTGTTACCTCTCTTTCTATTCAAAAAATTTTAAATCATGCTAAAGAGGCATTTCATATGTTAATTGAATCTCAATAAAGTCAGATTAATATAACCATATTTTTCTCAGTTGCTATATTATTTAATGAAACATAAGTTTTTT
>JAMONT010000054.1 GCA_027066455.1 Candidatus Altimarinota bacterium | reverse complement strand
GATACTATAAAAAATGGGTTACCTAAACAATTGAGTAATAATAAAAATGCTTATTTTTTAAAAAATTCTAAAGGAGTTTTAGTTGAAAAAAATATTTTTGAAGATAATATAAAAACTTTCAATAATATTTGCAAAGAAAACTTAAAAAAGGATATAAATATTTTAAATAAATGTATCTTTTTAAGAAGAAAATTTGAAATAGAGGATAATAAATGATTAGAATATAATTTATTATCAAGTCTTATTCATAAAAGAAAAATTCCAACTAAAAAAGTATATAATAGTGAAACAAATAAAATGGATTTAATAAAATTAACAGTTAATGAAATATCTGAAACAAGTGATAAGATAAAAAAATATATCTCTGATTTTGATTATAATATTATTTATAATTATGTTATTGATAATGAAATAATAAAAGAAATATATAAGAAATCTTCTAGTAATTATGAAAAATTTCAAATTTATAGAATAATAAAAGATAATTGAGGTAGTGTAGAAATAGATGATAGTGTAATTAGAAAATTTATAAATGAATCTTTTCATATAGAAAATGATTATTTATTTCAATTGAATCCTATTGATTACGAATTAGTGCCTGAATATATTATTGATGTTTGTAATGAAGATTTAAATTTATAATATAAAAAAAATAAAAATGAATTTAAAAGAAAAGTTTGATAGTGATTTAGTGAAAAAAATTTTTTCAAATTCTCAAAATAAAATATTATTTCTTCAGGAACTTGAAAAAAAGCTTAATATAAATTTAAGTTTAAAAAAGTCAATGAAAACTAAAGTTTTAGATGATTTAATTGTAAAAAACTGGAATTATAATATTTCTAAAAATATTATTAGAGATTTATTTAAAAAAAATCAGAAATATATAAGGTGAAAAGAAGCTGATGAAGTTATGAAAATATTAATTGAAGAATGGAATAAAAAGAATTTTTGAAATTTAGAATGGCCTTTTTCTCAATGACAATTTGATAATTTTGTGCAAAGAATTAATAATAAAGAAAATTGAGACTGAGAAGAGAAAGATAGTATTGTTAAGGTAGCTGCTGTAAAATTTAGGAGATTAAAAGAAATAAATACACTTAGAAATGATTTTTTAGAAACATTAATTTTTGAAAAAAATGAAAATATTATTCCTACTTTAAATCATGTTAGAGGGACAGATTTTTTTATAAATTGAATAAGTTATGATCAAAAAGTTTCAAGAAGTGTAACAAAAGAATTTCAAAAAGATTTTTGAGATAATTGGAGAGAAGAAGCAATTAAAAATCCTGAGAAAGTTGCAGAATATTTATATAAATTACAAGATGAGTGAAGATTTTGAGCTGATGAAAGATTATTAATTGTTTATTTAGATGAAAATGTTAGTGTAAATAAAATAAAAAATATTATTGAAAAAACTAATTTAAATAAACCATTAGAAATTAATTTTGAATATATTCATAATAGAGCTAAACCTTCTGAAAAGGTAAAAACATATAAAGTTAATTGTTATTGTATTTTATTATATTCATAAAATTATGAACTACATAGGCTCAAAAAAATCTCTACTAGAATTTTTAGAAACTTCTATAAATTCTATTGTTAAAGAAAAAAATTATATTTTTTCTGATCTTTTTGCATGAACTTGAATTGTTGGAAGATTTTTTAAAGAAAAATGACACAAAGTTATTGCAAATGATTTGCAATATTATAGCTTTGTGTTGAATAAAAATTATATTGAAAATCATAAAGTTTTGAGTTTTAATTGATTAATTGAAGAAATTCCTGAATTATTTACATCTGATTTACATAATACAAAAAATTTAGTTTTAGATTATTTGAATAATTTGAATTGAAAAAAAGGTTTTATTTATAAAAATTATTCTCCAAAGTGAACTAAATGAAAAGAATTTGAAAGAATGTATTTTAGTGATGAAAATGCTTTAAAATGTGATGGAATTAGAGAAAAAATTGAAATTTGGAAAAAAGAAGAAAAAATTACTGAAAATGAATATTATTTTTTGCTTGCAAGTCTTCTTGAAAGTATTGATAAAGTAGCAAATACAGCTAGTGTTTATGGAGCTTTTTTGAAAAAATTAAAAAAATCAGCTCAAAAGTTGATGATATTAAAACCAGCAGAATTTTATTTGAATGATAATGAACATAAAGTTTTTAACAAAGATATAAATAAATTAATTTTAGAAAGTTCTCATGATGTTGTTTATTTGGATCCACCTTATAATCATAGACAATATTCTTGAAATTATCATATTTTGGAAACTATAGCTTTAGGAGATAAACCAAAAATTAAAGGAAAAACTTGAATGAGAGATTGTAGTAAGCAAAAATCTGATTATTGTAAAAAAGTTGAAGTAAAAAAAGCTTTTTCATATTTGATAGAAAATATTGATGCAAAATATGTTTTTATGAGTTATAATTGTGAATGATTATTATCTCATCAGGAAATAAAAGAAATTATGGAAAAAAGATGAAAATATTGAGTTTTTACAAAAGAATATAGGAGATTTAAAGCTTGAAAAGATAGAAATTTTAAAAAAGATAGTGTTTTAGAATATTTGCATTATATTAAAATTTAAGAAATTTTTTGAAAAACTAAAATATTATTCACAACAAAAAAAACTTTTAAAAGAAAAATCTTTTAAAAGTTTTTTATAATTTTTATATATTTAAATTAACAAAACAAAAATGGCAATTTTTACATTTTAAATTTTTGTTTTCATTGACTATTTTTTCAATTCAATTTTATATCTTTTTTTCTACATTAGCCTAAAATTTTCTATTTATACAAATTTTTGAATATTTTCATTTTTTTATTTTACACTTTTAGCTTTTTCTAAAAGTTCATCAATTTCTTTATCATTTTTTACAAAACTATTTTCTGAATTATCTTCCATTTCAATATCTGGATCTATCCCAATATGATCAATTCAAGTTTCAGTTTTTCAAGTAAACCATTTTGCAATTGTATATTTCAAACTACTTCAATCTTTATAAGTTTTTATTGTTTGAACAGAACCTTTTCAATATGAAGTTTCTCAAATAATTGTAGTTTTTGGAAAATAATCTTTTATAGTTCCAATCATTATTTCAGAAGCAGAAGCAGAACCTTTATTTTGTAAAATAATTATTCTATATTTTCCAAAATTTATCAAATCATATCAAGCTGATTTATAAGAATAAGAACTATTTTTTTCTTTTACAACAACTGTTTTTTCTCATTTTTCTACAAAATAGCTTAATATATCTGCAACTTTTCAAAGATATCAACCTGGATTATTTCTCAAATCAATTATTACTTTTTTAATATTTTTTTCTTTTTTTAATTCTTCTAAAGCTTTCTTAAAATCTTTGACAACATCATTTCAGAAAAATAATATTTTTATATAAAAAGTATCTCTAGAAACTTTTTCAGCTATAATATTTTCAATTGTAATTTTTTTTCTTTCTACTTCTACTAATAAAGTCTTTTTTCATCTTTTAACTTTGATTTTTACTTTAGTTCAAGCAGGTCATTTTATCCAAGAAACAATTTCTAAAAGAGAATTTTCTTTAGTAACTTTTTTTCCATCAACTTCTAAAAAAATATCTTTTGCTCTTATTCAAGCTTTATGAGCTGGAGTTCCTGATAATGGTGCAATTACTTCTAAAATTCAAGGTTTTGGCATATGAACATAAGCTCAAATTCATTCATATTTTCACATCAAAGATGTTTGAAAATTTTTGTTTTTTTGAGGAGGGAAATAAGTTGTAAATTTATCCATACTTCCTATTGCCATACCTTCAATTGCTGTATCAATCATTTTATTTTTATCTATTTCACTTGAAGAATAATGTTTTTTTGTTATAGTTTCAAAAACATCATACATTCTTTCAACTTTTTCTTCAAAAATTTTTTCTTTTTTCTTTGTTTTAATTTCTTCATTTTTTTTAGCTATTCTTTTTCTTTTTTCTATTTTTTTAATTAGTTTTTCTAAATCACTTTCAGTTACATACAAATTAGCACTTTCAGGATTTAATTTAAAAATTTGTTTTCAGGCAAAATTATTAGCAAATCAATAAAATAATTTTTTAGAAAATTTTGCTTTAGAATTTATTGTTATTGTTGAATTTGGTAATAAATCTGTATAAATTAATTTTTGCAAAGAACTATAAATTTTATCATTTTTATTTATGTTTTTAAAATTTAAATTTATATATCTATAACTTTCAGGTAAATTTGAAGCAAAAACTTTTGCATAAGTTTCAAAAACTTTTTCTGTACTTACTTCTGCACTACTTGTTTTTTTAATTATTACATTTTCTTGAACTTTGTCTCAAATAATTATTTTTAAAGCATTTGAAGTAGAAAAAAAACTTGAGATTAATATAGTTAGTATTAAAATTTTATTTATATTTTTTATTTTTAACATTTTTTATTTTTAGGAAATATTTTTTACAAGGGGCTAAAGACCCTTGTTATAGTTATTTTTTTTGTAATTATTTTTTATTTTTTTGTAGCCTCTTTCTGTTCCACTCCAACTTCAGAATAGTCACTATGTTCCTTTCTTCACTTGTCCCTGTAAGGGAGAGAGAATTCAAGAGAGAGGGATTTTATAATATTTTCCCTCCTTACTAAGGAGAGGATTCAGGAGAGAGGGTTTAAGCATTCAATCTATAACCTTCTCATCTAATTGTAAGAATAAAATCTTTATTTCATAATTTTTTTCTAAGATTTTTTATATGTGTATCAATTGTTCTATCAAAAGCATATTCATTGTATCAAATATCTTTCATCAAATCTTCTCTAGCTACAATTTCTCAATTACTTTCCATAAGATTTTTCATTAAATCAAATTCATTTTTTGTTAAATTTATTTTTTCTCAAGATTTTGTTAACTCAAATTTTTTTTCATTTAATGAAAATTCTCACAAGTCCAAAGTATTTTTTTTAACTTTTGTTTCAGTTTCTTCTTTTTTATCACTAGAAGCTCTTCTTAAAGTAGAATTAATTCTTGCAAGTAAAACTCTTGGAGAAAAAGGTTTTGCAATATAATCATCAGCTCAAATTTCTAAACCAATAACTTTATCTAAATCAGAATCTCTTGCTGTTAGCATAATAATAGGTAAATTAGAACTTTCTCTAACTTCTTTGCAAATTTCTGTTCAATCTTTTTCTGGAAGATTTAAATCCAAAATTACTAAATTAGGTTTTAAATCAAGAATTTTTTCTACAGCTTTTTCTCCAGAACTATAAGTCAAAACATCAAATCAGGAATTTTCTAAATACAGCTTCAAAGATTTTAGTATTCCTAAGTCATCTTCTATTATTAAAATAGTTTTTGAATTCATAAGTTTATTTTAAAAATTATTTTTTCACTTTAATTAATTTTTTAGGGTATTTTTTAGCTTTCAACTTCTTCAATATCAATTTCATAACCAGTTATTTCAGAAGCTAATTTTATATTTACACCATTTTTTCAAACAGCTTTTGATTTTTCTCAAACTTTTGTAACAACAAAAGCTCTTTTTCCTTCTTCATCAATTTCAACAGAAATAACTTCAGCAGGACTCAAAGAATTTTTTATAAGAGTCGCATCATCTCAAATATTAGCTATAACATCTATTCTTTCACCACAAATTTCATCCATAACAGATTTTACTCTTATTCATTTTTGTCAAATCATAGTTCAAGCAGGATCTATTTCTTCATAATTTGAAGAAACTACAATTTTAGTTTTTATTCAAGGCATTCTTGCTATAAAATCTATTTCTATAGTTCAATCTAATAATTCAGGAACATAAGCTTCAAAAAGTTTTCTTACTAATTCAGGAGATTTTCTAGTTAAAATAACTTTAGGTCAATTTTCTTCATCTGAACTAGCTTTAGAAACATATAATACATATCTTTGTCAAGCTGTATAATTATCTCTTGAAACTTGTTCATTTTTCCCTAAACCAATAATATTACCATTATATTCAAAAGTAACTTTTCCATTTTCAACCATTTCAACTTTCATAGAAACATTTTCCCCAACTTTATCTTTAAAAATATTATAAATTTTATTTTTTTCAGCTTCAGAAATTTTTTGAATAATTACTTGTCTAGCAGCTTGTGAAGCAATTCTCCCAAAAGAATCTCCAGTTTTAGCTAAAATATTATCAGTTTCATCTATTTCAACTATATCACCTGTTTTATAATCTCCAGCATCTTCTCAAAGTTCTTCAAAACTAACTTGAACATTAGGATTTTTTACTTTTTCAACAACTTCTTTTTCAACAATTATTTCAATACTTTTTTTAGCTAAATCCAATTTTACAGATAAATTAGCATCTTTATTTAAAAAATCTTTTTTATAAGCAGTTCTTATAGCAGATTCAATAACTTCTACTAATTCTTGTTTAGGAATTTTTTTCTCATTAGCTATATAATTAATAGCTTCATTTATTTTTTTTATATCTAACATTTTTTTTTAGTTAAAATTTATTAATTAAAATTTTTAAAAGAAAAATGAGACTTGTCTAGCAATTCTCATTCTACTTTCTTCAACACAAAACATTATATTTATTTTTTTATGTAATGCAAAATTATTTTTCAAATTTTTCAACAATATCATCAAACAATAATGGAATAACATCTTTTAATTTATACATAAGTTCTCAAGCAACAATTCTAATATCTGGATGAGCAGATTTATCACATCTTAAATTAAAATAATGTCTCAAAGCTCTTAAATTCATTGTTACAACAATATCAGTTTTCAAATCATTTGGCAAAATTCATCTAGCTTCTTGAGGTTGCCAACCAGAATCTAACATTTTTCAATAAGACTCAGCAATTTTTACTTGAATTTCATACCATTTTTTAACATCTTCATCTGATTTTTTAGATAAATGAACTGGGTAAATTATTTGATAAGAATTTTTATCTCAATATTTTACATATCTAGTTGATTCTTGTGTATAACTAGCTAATCTATGTCTAACAAGTTCGTGAGTAACTCATCTACTTGTAGTAACTTTGTAAGTAATTTTTTCGTGTTCTAAAGTAGATTCGTGTTTCAAAGATAATATTAATTTTAAAAGTTTATAATGACTATCAGGCCCAACTTTATCAAAACTTTGGTAACTTGTTCTAATTGCTCTTTCCAAATTTCTAAGAATTTTTTCTCAATCTATATCTTCATCAAGAATTTCAACATTTGGTAAAATAACTTCTACTTTACCATTATTAAAAAATTTTTTATGCTCAAAAAATTTTTGCTCTAATTCTTTTACTTTTAACATAATATATTATTAAAAAATATTTTTTATAAACAAACTATTTATAATTTTTTTTTAGAAATTTGCAACTTTTTTTTGGGCTAAAAAATTTTTTTAGAACTAAAAGTTTATTTGAATATATAAAATAGTAAGGAAAAGATTAAAAAAAAATTAAAAAAAGTAAAATAATTTTATTTTACTTTTTTTCTTGCATTATATAAAAAAATAAATATACTACCTTGTAATACATAGTATCTTATAAAAAACTTTTTATGAAAGAAAATAAAGAAATAAAGATAAAGCAAACTCAGTTGAGAAAGGGAATATTAGCTTATGCAGTACTTTTAAGTATTAAAAATACTGAATCATATGCTCTAAATATTTTAGAAACTTTGAAAAAATCTAATATAATTGTTGTAGAAGGAACTCTGTATCCATTGCTAAGTCGATTTAAAAGGGAATTATTATTAGATTATGAATGGAGAGAATCAAAAAGTGGGCCTCCAAGAAAATATTATTCTTTGACAAAAAAAGGAGAAAATACTTTGGAGGCATTACATATTACTTGGAAAGACTTACTAGAAGCTATTAATTCATTAACTAAATTATCATGAAAAAAGTAACAAATATATCTATTGGAGAAAGAGTTTTTTCTATTGAAGAAGATGCTTTTGATGTGTTACAAAAATATTTAAAAAGTATAGGAGAATATTTTGAAAAAAAAGAATCAGATGATGAAATTTTAAAAGATATAGAATATTCTATTTCTGAAAAACTAGACTCTAAAAATAGAAGTCTTAAAAATGCAATTACTTTGTATGATGTAGAGGGAATTATTAGAGAACTTTGAACTTTGGAAGAATTGACTGATTGAGATGAAAATAGTCCTGAAATTTTAGAAGAAAAAATAGTAAAAGTAAAACAACTTTATAGAGATTGAGAAAATAAAGTAATAGCCTGAGTTTCATCATGAATTGCAAACTATTTTGAAATTGACCCAATTATTGTAAGAGTAGCTTTTATTATTTTTGTATTTATGAGTTGATTTGGAATAATTTTATATATTATTCTTTGGATAATTGTTCCTGTTGCAAAAACAGCTTCTCAAAAATTAGCTATGAGATGAGAAAAAGCTAATTTAGAAAATATTACAGATTTTTTTGAAAAGAAGCTAAAAAAAAGTAAATAAAAGTTTAGTTAGAAAAATATATTTCAATTTGGTGAATTATTGCATAATTATAAAATGATTTAAAAAATAAATTTAATTAAAAAAAAATGAAAAAAATAATAATTATTTTTTAAAAAGTGTAAATGAAAAAATACAAAATCTTTTTTACTTGCTATGGAATTTGTTGAGATACTTTTGCAAATTTAAAAAAAATAAATAAACTAAAAATTAATTAGATTTGTCTAGTTTTTAATAAATAATAAAATTATTATGAAAAAAATTGTTAGCTTTGTTATAGTCACTATTTTTGTTATGAGTATATGAAATAGTTATGCAGATTTTAAAATTATTTCTAAAGAAGAAATGCAAAAACAATCTGATAAATGGGAAAAAATTAAAAACAGAAAATTATATCATACATTTGAATGAACTTATATTCCAAATTCTAAAGATGAAAAATTATTAAAAAACCTTGATAAAATTTTGATAAAAATAAATAAAGAAAATCCTTCTAAGCTAAGAAATTTTTATAAAATTATGGCTAAATAGTAAAAAATGTGTGCTATTTTTTACTAAAAAAAGGCTTTAAATAAATAAAAAATAGCTATAATTAATGTATTTTATTAACTAACATTAATTATATGCAAAAAAAACTGTCAAAAATG
>JAMONT010000053.1 GCA_027066455.1 Candidatus Altimarinota bacterium | reverse complement strand
AAAAAAAGTAGATTTAATTATTTCTGGTTTACCTTTCAAATCCCTTCCACTAGATATTTTTTATTATGTAACAAAAGAATTTTTACCTGATTTTTTTCACAAAGATTCCCTATTTATCCAGTTTTCATATTTTAAAAATTTTGAAAAAATGCTTTTAGATAATTTCTCAAAAATAATAATAAAATCTTGCTTTTTAAATTTTCCTAGAGCCTATATTTTTAGATGTGAAAATTTTATAAAAAAATAAAAAACAAAGAAATATAAAACCTTTGTTTATAATATTCATTTTTATATTATTATTTTCATAAAATTAGTTCATCAACAAGGGGCTTTAGCCCCTTGTATATTTCCTTGTAAATTTACATACTTTTCAACTTCTTTTGCAACTCATTATATTCTAAAAAAGCCTCATTATCTCATAATTTTATTTTATTTTTCAATATTTTTTCTTCTACTTTTACTAAATTTTTATTATATTTTTCAGTTAATTTTTCAAAATTAATTTTTATTTTTTCTTCTGTTTCATGTTCTTGTTCTTCTCAAATTTTAAAAGCTAAAGCTCTATATTTTTCTTTATTTTCCAAATCAATTTTTTCTAAAAAAATTTCCTTAAATTCAAATAACTTTCCTAAATTAATTCAAATTTTTTCTTTTAAAATTAATTTTTCTCCTAAATAATTTAAAAATTTAAAATCATTCAAAATATAGGCAATTAAAAAATCTTCTGCTTCATATTTTGATTTTTTTATAGAATTTCTTTCTTCTAATCATCTTTTTATTTTTGTCTTATTATATTCCAAATAAACCAAATCTAAACTAATATCAAGTTTTTTAGAAATTTCTTTTAAATAAAAATCAACAACTATTTTATCAGAATAATTTTTCAAAATTTGAAGTAAAATTTCTAATAATTTTTTCTTTTCATCTATAGAATTCAAGTCAAATTTTGATTTTTTTATGTAATATCAAATCGGTGTTAAAGCATTTTTTATATTTTCATTAAAATCAGATTTAGAAATAATAAAATCATCAGGATCATCATATTTTCATAAATCAATTATTTTTATTTCAAATCAAGAATTTTTAAGTAAATCAAGACTTAATTTTGTAGCTTTTTCTCAAGCCCCATCATTATCAAAACAAAGATAAATTTTATGAGTTAATCTTTTTATAAATCTTATATGTTTTTCTGTTAAAGCTGTTCCTGAAATGGCTACAGAATTATTAAAACCTGCTCTATGAAGAGAAATTACATCAACTTGACCTTCACAAACTATAATAAAATCTTGCTTTGCAATAGATCTTTTTGCTTCAAAAAGTCAATATAAAATTGTAGATTTATCATAAATTTTAGAAGCTGGAGAATTCAAATATTTTGGTTCTCAAGCTCCAACAATTCTCCCAGTAAAAGCAATAATATCTCATCTATTATTTTTAATTGGAAAAATTACTCTATTTAAAAATTTATCTTTTCTCTGCTTAACATTCAAAAAAATTGTTGATTCTTCCATTTGTTCATCTGTATATCATTTTCATTTCAAATAATTATAAAGTTCTAATCCTGAATCAGAAAATCAAATAGAAAAATCTTTTATTGATTGTTCAGTTATAGCTCTATTTGTAAGATATTCCATTATTTTTGGGTATTTTTTCAAACTTTCACTATAATATTTTGTTGCATCTTTATAAAGAGAATAAAGATTTTTTTTGAAAGTTTCAGCCTTAATATCATATCATTTTAATTTCACTCAAGTAATATTTGACAATATTTCAATTGCTTCTCTAAATTCACAATTTTCAATATCCATAACAAATTTTACAGGCCCTCAACCTCTATGACATCAGAAACAATATGCAAGTTGTTTTGTTGGAGACACCATAAAACTAGGAGTTTTTTCATTATGCCCAGAAAAAGGACAAAGTGCTTTATGATTAACTCCAGCTTTTTTTAAACTTGTATATCTAGAAACCAGTTCTACAATATCAATATTTGCTTCTAATTCTTCTACTATAGACATATTTTTTTTGTTAAGAATTTTTTAGCATTCAAAAAATAAATAAAGGAATTTTTTTATTTTCCATAAATTTTATATTATCTAAAACCAAATATAAATTATTTTCTTCTAAATATTTAGTTTTTATTTTTTTATTTTTTCCTCAAATTTCAAAAGTATAAAATATATTATTTATTTTTACTTTAAAATCAGAATTTGGTGACCAAAAAAGTTCTAAATAATTATTTATGATAAAATTTACAAAAAAATCTTCTCTAATTCATCAAACAATTCTTTCTTCAAATAAAGAAGAAAAACTTGCTCTTAGGTTTCAATCTGAAAATAAAATTTTTTTAAAAACTCTATTATGATTAAAAGATTTACTTGAAAAATTTTTAATAATATTTATTAATCAAATTCTTTCTAAAGCTTCTAAAATAGCATAATAATCATTTTTATCAATAGCTAATTCTTCTATAATATTTTTTGCATTCAGTTCAAAAACAGGAGAATCTGAAATAATTATCAAAAATTTTTTTAATTTTTTTAATAATTCATTATCAATATCTAAAACAACAGGTAAATCTTCATAAATAGAAATATCTATGATTGATTGAATTTTTTGAAAAATAACTTTATTAGATAGCTTTTTTCAAAAAGGATAAGCTCCATAATTTTTATAAATATCCCAATATTTTAAAATATCAAAATCAAAAGATTTAATTAAATTATTTACATAAACTGGATCAAAAACTTTTTCAATTTCAATTCTTTTTGATTTTAAAGAATTAAATTCTAAAAATTCTGCAAAATCTAAAACATCAAAATATTCAAAATAAATTCTTCTAGATAAATCCACTTTAGATTTTTCAATACTTACTTTTGAACTTCCTGAGATAATTAAATTAATATCTGGTATTAAATCATAAATATTTTTCAGTTCAAGTTGCCAATTTGGATATTTATGAATTTCATCTATAACAAAAAAATTATATCAAAAATTATCTTTTAAAGATTTAACAATATTAAAAATAGAATTTTTTATTACTTCATTTGAATGAGCAAGTAGATAAACTCCACCTTTTTCTTTTAATAATTGCAAACTTAAATAAGTTTTTCAAACTCATCTTTTTCAAAAAATTCAAATAATTTTTTCATCATTATTTAAAAGATTTTTAATTTTTTTATAATATTTTCTTTTAAAAGAAAAATTAACTGATTTTAATAAGTTCTCTGAATAATTTAAAATATTCTCTAACATAATTTTTTTATAAAAAAATATATAATATATATTATAACAATTTTTTATAAATTTTCAAAACTTTTTCTATTTTTATTCCAAATTTTGGAAACTTTTTCTATTTTTATTCCAAATTTTGGAAACTTTATCCAAAATATTTTTTAAGTAATTTTAAATAAAATATTCATACAGTTGAAGTTAAAATAAAATATCATAAAGCAATTCCATCAATTGCTCATAAAAAGTAACTAGAAACTACTCAAACTAAAGCTCAAATAACTATTAACCAAGTTCAAGATAATATTGTAAAATATCTTTTTCTGTCATTTAACATTACAAATCAAGTTGAAGAAAAACTAAATCAAATTCAAAGTAATAAATCTGATAAACTAGAAAAATTCTTAGCTGTTAAATCTGTTCAAGAAATAATTCAAACCAAATTTCAAGAAAAAAAGTATTTATAAAAAATAATCAAAAAAACTATATTTATAAAAATTAAAAAATATGAATTAAAAAACTTTAAATCTTTTCAAAAATTATAATAAGAAAATGCTTTTATTGCTGAGATAGTATAAGCAACTTGCCAAATAATATATTGAAATCTATCTAAATAAATCATTCAATAAACTCATAAAACAATAAAAATCAAAGTTGCTGAAACTTGAAAAATTGCTCAAATTTTATTCTTTTTTTCTGTATAATTAGATTGCATAGCCATTATTGCAATATTTGCAACAAAATTAGCAAAAAACAAAAGAATTATTTCTAAAATATTTCATTTTCAGCTATAAATAACAAAAACTAAAGCAAAAATAAACAGTAAATAAATCCACCAGTTTTCCTTAGAAAATTTCTTTAACTCTTCTATAAATGTATTCATAATATTTTTTTTAAAAATTAAAATTTTTTTATTTTTTTGTCAACAGAGAGTTTAAATCTTCTGTATTTTCTAAATATTCCCCAAAACTTCCCTTTTTACTTCTTCTGGTATCAAATCATTATCAGAAACTTTTAATAACTCTTTTTCCAAATTTTCAAAATATTTTTCTAAATTTCCTTCTATTTTTTTTTCTTCGCACTTCCTTCGCATTTGCTTATAAATTTTTCAAATAACTTTTTCTTCAAAAATTTTTAAATATTCTGGAATTTTCAAATTTTCAGATTTCAAATTTTTTAAATATTTATAATTTGAAACAATTATTTCACTTGATTCTCCAACACATTCAAGTGGTTTATGTCAAGAAATTCCAGCAAGTTCTTCAAAAATGTCTACTAAGCTTTTCTTATTATATAGGTCTTCCCCAAAGATAGTAGACAACTCTTGTCTAGACAAAAAACTAGACAAAATAGAATAAACAAAAGCACATTTTGAACAATCATTACACCAAATTTTATTTTCTTTTTTTATTATTTCATATTTATTATCCCCTTTCTCCCTTGGGGGGAAAGGGTTAGGGATAGGGGGATTTAAAATCTTAAAATTACCATTACAACTAGAAAAAACTTTAAAATATTTTTTTCATAATTTTGCAAATAATTCTGCAATTTTATATTCATACATTCATCTTAAAAGTGAAAAATATTTAACTTCAGGATTCATATATTTTCATACATAATCTTTTAAATCTTTTTCAAATTCCAAACTTTTTGAATATTGATGATTTATTTTTATTCATCTGTAAACAGTATTTCAAAAATTTGCAGATTTTTCATTAGATAAAACTAAATATTTATAATCATATAAATATGCAACAACTTCTAAAACAAAAGTTATAATTCCAGTTATTGGAACATGTCAATTATAATATCCTTTTTTATTTAATTCAAATAAATTTTTGGACAATTTTCTAGACACAAACAAATTTTTTTTTCCTGAAATTTTTATACAATTCCTTTTTATTTTATCCATTTTTCAAAACACAAAAGTATCAAAATTTTTTCAAGCTTGTCTTAATAATTCTATAGACACAATAGAGTCTTTTCCTCATCAAATAGGAACTAAAAATTTTTCTCAGATATTTCAGTAGACAACTCATTTTTTTATTTTGTCTACATTGTCTACTTGATTTTTTTCTTTTTTTATAGCCCCTTTCTCATTAATAGATAAAAAGGATTTCAGCCCTTTATGGGTCATACTGTTAAGTGCAGGAGAGAGGGTAAAAATTATTTTCGGTTCCAATTTATTTACATATAAAAATTCTCAAAGTCAATTAAGATAAAATTTTTTCCAAAATTTTATTTGCTCTTCATCAAAATTTCATTTTTCTAAAATTATTTTACTTTTAGGAAATAATTTATAGTAACTTATTCAAAGAGAAATAAAAAGATGAAATAATAAATTTTCTATTATTTTAAAATTCAAATTTTTTCTCTTCGCAAAATCTTCGCATTCAAAATTTATTTCTTCAACAAAAATTTCTTTTTTATCAAAACTATAATAAAATTTTGCTACAAAAGTTTTTAAGTCAAATTCATAATTTTCAAAATAAAAGTTTTTAAATTCCTGCATATATTTTTTTAAATATTAATTATTACTTGTTATATAATATATCAATAATAAATATTTGCAAATATAATTTTTAATATTATATTTTAGTAGCTTTATAATTTTTTATAAAGTAATATACTTTATTTTTATAACAATATATTTTATGAGAGTATATATAACTTTTCCTATATGGAAAGGTTATGTTGTATCTTTTTCAATTAGAAAAAAAACTTCTATAAAAAGAAAAAGACAACATAAAAAGAGAGGGTCATAACCTCTCTTTTTATAATATACTTTATTTTATAACTTCATTTATATGAAAGTTACAAAGATTATATACAAAAATACATAAAAAGTCAAAAGTTTTTTTGAATTTACTAAAAAATAAGTATTATAAAAGAAATATTTTACTAAAAAAAATTTATGAATAATCTTTTATATTTAGCTTGACTTCACCAGTCTTGAATTAGTCAAAAAAAATTACATTTAATATTTGAAGCAAAACAAAATTATAAAGAATTTTTTGAAAATTTAAATTTTAATAATTTAAGACAATTTTGAATTAGACAGGATTTAATACAAAATATTTTAGAAAGAAAACAAAAAGTAATTTTAGAAAATATAGAAAAAAAATTAAAAAATAGAAATGTAAAAATTATTACATTTTTTAATAAATCTTATCCTGAAGCTTTAAAAAATATCCCTAATCCCCCATTTTTATTCTATTTAAGATGAAAAATAGACAATTCTCCAAAATTTTCCATTGTATGAGCTAGAAAAATTTCTAGCTATGGAATCAAAGTAATGGAAAAAATAGTACCTGAAATAAGCTCCTATTTTACAATTGTAAGTTGATGAGCTGCTTGAACTGATAGTTTTGCTCATAAAATAAGTTTGAAAAATAATAAAAAAACTATTTCTATTATTTGAACTTGAATAGATTTTGATTATCCTATAGAAAACAAAAAACTTTATGATGAAATAGTAAAATTTGACTGAGCAGTAATTTCTATTTTTCCAGTTTGAGAAGTTTGAAATCCTTATAATTTTCCAATAAGAAATGAAATAGTTGCTTGAATTTCTGTTTGAACTTTGGTTATTGAAGCTCAGAAAAAATCTGGAAGTTTAATTACAGCCAATTTAGCTCTTGATTTATGAAAAGATTTATTTGCAATTGTTTGAGATGTTTTCAAAACAAATAGTATTTGATGTAATAATTTGGTAAAAAACTGAATGGCAAAAATGGTTACAAATTCTATAGATATTTTGGAAGAATATAATATTTCTACAAAAAATAAAAATCTAGAAGAAAAAAAAGAAATTAGTTTTGATAATGAAGTTGATAAAAAAATCTATAACTTATTATTACTTGAATGACTTAATAGTGATGAGTTAATAGAAAAATTAAATATTGACATAAGTGCCTTAAGTTTTAGACTATCTATGATGGAAATAAACTGAATTATCAAAAAAACTATGTGATGAAAATTTGAATTAAAATAATTTTATTAAAAAAAAACTTATCCTTAGAGAAATAAGTCTTTTTTTTATTTTTGGGTACTTCTTTATTTTACAAATCCTTTAGAATCTCATTCTATATTTTCTAAATCATTTGCTAAACTTCCAAGTAAATCTTCTGTTCATAAAGAAATTTCATTATTTTCTTTATAATTTTCTAATTCCTTTCTAAAATCTTTTATTATTTTATTAGCTTTATTTTTCTTTTCTTGTAAAGATAATTCAGTTAAATTTCACCCTAAATCAACATTTTTTTCTCATAACCTATGAGCTACTTCAAACAAAGTTTCATAAAATGATTCACTTGATTTATGAAATAATGCATCTGTAGTTTTAGTATCAATATGTAATTCTAACATAGCATTATGTGCTTCCAATGCTTTTTTATATAAATTTTTCATAATATTTTTTATTAAAAATTAAGTAATGAGAATTATTCTCATAAGACTATATTATTCAAAAACATATTTAAGTCAAATTTAAAATGAGAATAGTTCTCAAAAAGATTTGCATTTTTTATTTTTTTAGTTAATATATTTTATATTAAAATTAATTTTTATTTATGAAAAGACATTATTATACAGAAGATATTATAAATATTTGTGATATGAAACATCTTACTGTAGAACAAATTTTTGAACAAATTTCTAAAAAATTCCCTGAAGCAGGAAAAAGTTCTATTTATAGAAATGTTGAAGAGTTAGCTAAAAACTGAGATTTAAAAAAAGTTATTTGAATATGAAAAAAAGCATATTTTGAAAAAAATAACTGAAATCATATTCATTTAATAGATGAAAAAACTTGAAAAATTTTTGATTTAGAAGAAAATATTGAAATAAAAAATTTACCAAAAAATTTTAAAACTTCTAATATAGATATAAAAATCTTTGGAAGATTTAATTAAAAAAAGTATAAATTTAATAAAATTAAATTTATACTTTTTTTTCCCTATTTTTTCCCTCTCATTTGAATGTTTTTTTCTTCCCTAAGTTTTCCCTCTCTCTTGAATTCTCTCTCCCTTGCAGGGAGAAAGAGGCTGCAAAATTAATTACAACAATAATAGTTTTCCATTAAAAAGTAAAATTAATTACTGTTCCCCTTTCTCCCCAACGGGGAGAGAGGATTCAGGTGAGAGGGGAAAGAGAAAGAGGCTCATAGTTAATTACAACAACAATAATAATAGTTTTCCACTAAAAAGCAAAACTTATTACAATGCAGCCCCTTTCTCCCCATCGGGGAGAGAGGATTCAGGTGAGAGGGTGATAAAAGGGAGAGAGAATTAAAAAAATACAGAAAAAAACAAAACACAAAAAAAAAGACCTATCCAAAAGGATAAGTCTTTTTTAAATTCAATAATAAATTAATGATTATTAATTTACTAAAATATGATTAATAAGTTTTAGAACCAAGGTCTAATTCATCAGTCATATTAGAAGTAAATGTAAGACCACCATTATTAACATCTGTATTAGAAGTAGTATAGCTTACACCATCTTTTTGTAATTTAAGAGCATAAGTTATATTTACAGATCCTTGAGCTTTAACAACAAAAGTTTCATCATTATTAATAGAAACAGCACTTAATAAAGTACAAACAACAGTAGTTCCATCATTAGTACAAGCTCCTTGATTAGCTGAATCACCATCTTTATAGATAACATATGCAGTAGCATAGTCAGCAGCAAGAGTATTACCTAATTCAGAAAATGTTAATGTAGCAATTGAAGCAACAGGAGTACTATTAGAATTTTGTTGTTTATTAGTTCCAGTATCAACTGTAATTTTAACTTTAGATTCACCTCCAAAAGTAGAAACAATAGAAGGAGTAACTGTAGCTGGAACTATAGAAAAGAATTCACCTGTAAATGTACCAGCATTAACATTAGCAACAGTTTTTCCAGATTGTACACCATCTAAATCAGATAATGCAACATTAGTAATTTGAGCATTTATAATAGTTTTACCAACTTCTTGGTAACCTATATTTGCAGTATTAAGTTCTAATCTTAATTCAGCAGTTTCTTCAGGAATTACTAAGTTAGTTAAATTATCAAATTTAATTTGAGTAGAAGAAATATCTGAGCTAGAGTTAGTAGCAACTAATGAATCATCTAAATATAGAGAAGCAGAAGTTATAGCAGAAGTTAAATCTGTATTAACTGTAAAAATAACAGTTTCAACATCAATTTCTTCATTTGTAGCTTGAACATCAACTGAACCAACAACTTGAGAAGAACCAGCTAAAACTGTTTTAGGATCTTCATTATCATCATTATTAGTATCATAAATAACAGCTAATACACCAGCATTAGTAACTGCAATAGCTTTATTAGAAGTTAAAATATTTACTACAAATGGAGCAATAATTGGAGTAGAACCTAATTCATCATTACCATTATTATTAATTCCATCATCGTTAACAACAATAACATCATCATTATCATCATCTTTAGCAGAAATACTAATTAAAGAAGCAGTAATTGGAGAGTTAGCAACAGCATCAACACTATCAACAACATCTATTTTAATACTAAAAGCTTCTGTAGCATTAGCAGCAATATTAATATCATCAAAATCATTAAATGTAACTGTACCATTAGAAAGATCAGAACCTGAAACTTCATCTAATAAAGTAGTACCTTGATATAAAGCAATTTTTGAAATTTCACTATTAGTAGCAACTCCAGTATTTGTAGAAGCTGGAACAACAGGAAGTGTAAGTGTTACAGCAGCAAGTAAACCAGTATTAGTACAAGTAATTACTTTTCCTGAAGCAGAACATAAAGGCTCAGCAGAAACCAAACCAGTAGCTATGTTTTCTAATGTATCATTAGTAACAAAAGTATAACTTCTTAAAGTACCACCAACAGTTATTGAATATAGACCAGGTACAGCATTTCCAGCTAAAGTAGCTGTTGAAGTGTTAGTAATAGTAGGAGTAGAAGTAACATTTATAGCTTGACTATTATTAGTATCTGGACCATCAGCAATAGTAGCAGTAATAACACCATCATTACTAACTAAAGTAACTACACCAGCACCATCTGTAGCACCAGTAATTTTTGTAGCTAATTCATCACTAGCTAAATCAGTAATATTTGTAATATTATAAGCAGCTAAATCAGTTGCTCATTTTTTTACATTAATAAAATCACCTATACCTGCACTTACAGAAGCTATTGTATAAGTAGTAGAAGTAGTAGAAATAGCAGGAGTTGTAGTTATAACAGCAGAATTAACTGTGTTTAATCTAGCAACAACTTCATCAATAACTACAACAGAAGCTTCATCAGCAGTAACTTCAAATTTCATAGCCTCTAAATCAAGAGCACCTCTAACAACAGTAGTGTTAGCAAGTGGAGTTCTAGAAACAGAAGCACTAGCAGCAATAACAGTTGATTTTTTAAAACTTAGTGAAGAAGGAGTTATATCACTAACCGCTTTATCATCATCAGTTTCTTCAACATAAAAAGTAGTATTATTAATTGCTAGAGAGATAGTAACATCTGTACCAGCAGTTAAATTCTTTTTAGTATCAGCAATTATTTTAATTACTACATCTCCTGAATTTAAAGCAATGTTTAAATCATCATCTGCAAAACTTGCAGTCATAGCAGTAGAAGCAGCATTTGTTTCTAAATCATAACTAGAACCATCAATAACAGCTTTAACATTTTCTAATACTTCAGTAACACCTGATTGAGTAGTAGTAATATTAATAGCAAATTTTTGTAATTCTAAATCATTTCCTGATTTATTAGAAACTGTAATAGAACCTAATTCAACATCATTTTTATCAGATCTAATTTTATCATAAGGAGCATCTGTAGAAACTAGAGATAATTCTCAAGCTTGAATAGTAATAGCACCTAATTCACCTGCATCATCAGCAGCAGTTATAGTAACAGATAAACCGTAACCATATTTTTGACCAATACCAGTAACATCTAAGTTTTTATCAACATAAAATCTTAAAATATCAGTAGCACCAGAAACAATATCAGCAGAAACAACAAAACTTTCATTATTTCCTTCTTTAACAACAACACCATCTCATAAATCAAAAGTAATATATTTACCATTAATTACACCATTAGAAACAACTTTGTTATTAAAGTTTAATGTAACATTTTCTAAATTATCTTCAGCATCAGAAGAATCAGATTTGAAAGTTATAGTTTTTAATACTACATCTTCATCATCAGCACCTTCAACTTTAAATTTGAAAATATCAACATCTTTTTCACCAATTTTAGGATTAGAAACAGTTCAATCAGCACTAATAGTTACTGAAGCAGCATCTCTAGAACCAACTCTAAATGTTTCACCTACAATATTAGTAGCTGTAAGATCACCTGAAGTATTAATATCTTTTACTTCAATAGCAAATTCATCAGCTTCAACATCAGAATAAGAAGCTATAGAATTAACATCAACAACAACTGTAAATGTAGTAGTTTCACCAGCTTTAACAACTGTACCACCATTATCTAAAGTAACATCAGCTTCATTATCATTCCCTTGAGAATCATTTTTAGATTTAGATACTCTACCTTCATCAGTAAATAAAGCTAAACCACTTAAAGTATCTTTATCAGAAATACCATTTCTTTTAAGAGTAACACTTTTAACAGTTAAATCTTCACTTCCAGCAGTAATATCAAATTTTAATACTGGTAAACCATCAACTCAACCAGGAATAGTTGAAGCTTCTGGAGTTTCAGAATTTACTACAATTTTAGCTTCTGAAGAAGAAACTGGAGTTTCTGAAGCTTCAGGAGTTTCTGAAGTTTCAGGAGTTTCTGAAGTTTCTACAGGAGTTTCAGGAGTATCAGTAGTACAACTAGAAGGATCTAATTGACATAATAATTTTTGAAAATCATCATCTTTACTATCATTAACAGGAGCAGTAGTAACTGAACCTCATTTTAATGCAGAAGCACCAATTTCAAATACAAAACCTCTAGTAGCTAAAGCATTATAATCAGTAAAACTATTTACAATAGATTTTTCAACAGCAAATGCAACTACTTGTTCTTGCCAAGTTGTTCCTTTTGCAGCATCATAAGAATATTTATCACCATAAACAGCCTTAACAACCATACCAACAGATTCAGCTTGAGTTATTTTTGCTTCTGGTCTAAACATAGGGTTAGCAGCAATTATGTTACTATCTCTAAGAGCTTCTACTGTATAACAAGCCCAAGTATTTGGATTTGTAGCAGAAACATCTGAAAATAAGTTATCACAAGTAGCTTTTTTATCTATCTTTGCAATACCTCTAACAACAGCACCTATTTCTTGTCTTAATACAAATTGATCTAATTTATATCCAGCAGGATTAGCTGAGTTATCATTAATTATTTTTTCAGCAGCTAATTCATTAGCAGCAGCAACTTGTGCTTGAGTTGAAGCATTAGCTCCAGAAACAACCACACTTGAAGCTAATACAACCAATGCTGTAGTAGCAACAACTTTTTTTAATACATTCATACTTTTAATTAAGTAAGAAAATAAAATAAGAGACTAAAAAATATTAATTTTAAGTTAATAAAATATTTAATATTTTTTACTTATTAAGTTTTAAGAAAATTTTATCTAAACTTTTTTCAAAATTTTTAATACTATATTCTAAAGAAATATTTTTAGCACAATTAGAAATTTTTTCATTTAAAGAATTACTTTTTAATATATTATAGGTATAAGAAAAAAAATCTTTCTTATTATTTGTAATAAAAGAATTTTGTTTATTACTAATAATTTCTTTAGCTCAAGGAGCAGAAAAACTTATAACTGGAGTTCAAATAGACATAGATTCAACAATAACAATTCAAAAAGAATCAATAATTGATGGAAATAAAAATACTTTTGATTTTTCAAGATTATCAATAATTTGTTTTTTATTAATAATTCCTAAAAAAATTATATTTTTATTAGACTTATATTTTTTTAGAAAAGGTTTTAATTCTTCCCCACTTCATCAAATTATTAATTTAAGATTATTAATCTTATCTTTCAAATTTTCATAAGTTTCAAAAATAAGTGAAATATTTTTTCACTTAACCCATCTAGAATATGAGAATATAATATTGTCTAACTTGTCCACTTCCCTTTTTCCTTTATATAAAAGAAATTCTTTATCTAAAACAGGATTTAAAACTAAAACCTGTCATTCAAAAATATTTTCTAATTCACTTTTTAAATATTTACTATTAGAAATAATAATATCTATTTTTTTTAAAATCAATTTTTCAAAAAATCTTTTTAACTTAATAATTTTTGTATCTTTATTATAAAACCAAGGATAATGATGATTCCACCAAATTATTTTTGCTCTTGAAAAAAATAAAACTTTAGAAATAACACTTGCAAAATGCATAGGTGAGTTTCAAACAATTATATAATCACTTTTTCTTATTTTATAAGCTATTAAAAATAGACTTATAATTTTAGATATTTTTCAAGAAGAAAAAGAATTAATTTTAAAATTAATTTCAATATCTTCAAAAGCTTGTTTTTCATATGAAAAACAATAAAAGTTTAGATTATTTTTTTTAGATTTCAATAAATTTGATAAATATATCATCATCTTTATTGCTCATCACATTTCCCTTATAAAGGGATGTAATATTGAGATTTTTTTATTTGTTGGAATCATATTTATTGGATTAGAATAAAGTATACAAAAGGCTAAAGCTTTAACCCTTAAGTTTTTTACAACCCAGGGAAGCAAAAAATAATATTTCTATTATCCTCTTCTTCCCTGTTTTGTAGAACAAAAAAATTAAAAACCTTAACTTTAATATATAATTATTATATATTAATTTTTCCAAATAATGTTAACGAGCAAATATTTAACCCTAGCAGTTTAATTAAAAATATAGTTTTTGCAACCTTACAGGGCTATTTTTCACAAAATCTTCACATTTCTTCACGAAGTCTCCACATTTCTATTTTAGCTTATTTATCAATAAAGTTTATATATTTAAATAAATTATACATAAAAAATACAAAAAAGCCTAAAATGTTTTTTTATATAGACAAAAAAAAATATTATCATTTTAAAATATATTATAAAACATTTTTTAAAGTTTTTCCAAATTTCTTCGCACAATCTTCGCATTTCTTTTTTTTAAATTTTTATTAGTATTTTAAAAAAAAATAATTATTATATAAAAAAATTATCTCTTTAAATTTATTTTATGTTTATACATTTACATAACCACACACATTTTTCTATTTTAAAATGACTTGCAAAACCAAAAGATTATATAAAAAAAGCAAAAGAACTAAAAATGAGTGCTGTTGCTATAACTGATACTTGAAATCTGCATTGATGTCACGAATTTTATAAATGATGTATTGAAGAATGAATCACTCCTATTTTATGAACAGAAATTTTTATAGAATCTATTATAGATCCAAAAATTTCTCACAAATTAGTTTTACTAGCAAAGTCTCTAAAATGATATCAGAATATAATTCGTTTAACTACAAAATCTTCTTTAGAAAGTGAAAAATGATCAAAAATTTCTTTTGAAACTTTAAAATTGAATGTAGACAAAAACTCAGATATTGTATGTCTAAGTTGAGATAAAGACTGAGAGATACCTTTCTTTATTCTATCAGGAAAATCAGATGTAGACATAGTAGACAGAATAGGAGAATATATAGAAATTTTTGGTAGAGAAAATTATTTTTTAGAACTACTTTATCATAATGATATTCCAAAACAAAATTTTATAACAGATGAATTAATTAGAATTTCTAAAGCAAATAATATTACTGTAGTTGCAACAAATAATTGTTTTTATGTTGAAAAAACTGATAAAAAAACACAAGATGTTATTCAAGCTCTTTGAACAGGTCATGAAATAGAAAATCCAGATAGACCAACTTTAATTAACTGAGATTATTCTTTTTTAACCGAAGAAGAAATGCAAACTTTATTTTGATTTATTCCAGAAGCACTTGAAAATACAAAAAAAATTGCTGATATGATAAATATAAAAATAGAAACTTGATGAGTTTTAATTCCAACATTTGAACTACCAGAAAAAGATGAAAAAATTTTTAAAGAAGCTCAAGAATTGGAAAAAGATAAAAAAACAATACAAAAATTATCAAGTGATGAATGGTATTTGAGATACTTATCTTTTGAATGATTAAATTGGAGATATGATTATAAAATTGAGAAGAAAACTATTTTTAAATTAGTAGAAAAATTAGACAAACCTTGACTTGAAAAAAAATTAACAGATACTTCTCCAGAGGAATTAAAAGATTTGTCTATAACCTATTATTCTGATGAGAAAAAGGAAATCTTGTCTTGACTAGACAAAGAGATAGTAGACAAAGTAGACAGACTTGAGTATGAATTAGTTGTTGTTCACGAAATGTGATTTAATGCATATTTTTTAATTGTTGCAGATTATATAAATTGGGCAAGAACTCAAGATATTCCAGTTTGACCTTGAAGATGATCTGCTGCTTGAAGCCTAATGGCTTTTTTGTCTGGTATAACTGATATAGACCCACTTCCCTACAAATTACTTTTTGAAAGATTTTTAAATCCTGCCAGAGTATCTATGCCTGATATAGATACTGATTTTGCTGATGATTCTCGTGATAGAGTTATAGAATATTGTAGAAATAAATATTGAGCTGACAAAGTTGCACAAATTTGTACTTTTGGTACTTTTGCTGCTAGAGCTGCTGTTAAAGATGTTTGAAGAGTACATGCTGTTCCCTTCTCTATAATGAATAGCTTAGTTTCTTTAATTCCTGAAAAACCTTGAACAAAATTAAAATGAGCTTTACAAGATTCTGTAGAATTTGGTGAAGCTTATGACAGCTGATTTTATAAAGATGAACAAACTGGAAAAATTATCAAATATAAAGAAATTATTGATTCAGCCTTAAAAATAGAAGGAAATGTTAGACAAATTTGAGTTCATGCTTGTGCTGTAATAATTGCTCCTGAACCAATGACCAATTTTACAGCTCTGCAAAATCCTCCAAAAGATAATACTTCTATAATTACACAATATTCTGCTTATCCTTTAGAGGATTTAGGGCTTTTAAAAATGGATTTTTTATGACTTAGAAATCTGACTATTATCAAAAAAACACAAAATATTATTAAAAAAGAAAAAAATATTGAATTAGATATTTTAAAAATAAATTTAGAAGATAAAAAAGTTTTCAAAATTTTTGCTGCTTGAGATACAACATGAGTTTTTCAGTTTGAATCTGAATGAATGAGAAAATATCTGATAGACCTTGCTCCTGACTCTTTTGAAGATTTAATTGCAATGGTTTCTCTTTATAGACCAGGACCTTTAGCTTATATTCCAGCTTATATTGATAGAAAATATGGTAGGGAAGCAGTACAATATATGACTTCTGATTTAATAGAAATAATGAATAAAGCTTGATATGATAATAAAGTTATAGAAGAGCAAAAAAATTTACTTGAAAAAGATTTGAAACAAATTTTAGATGTAACTTATTGAATTGCAGTTTATCAAGAACAATTAATGTTTATAGTTCAATATATGGCAGGTTTTTCTCTTTGAGAAGCTGATTTACTTAGAAGGTGAATTTGAAAGAAAAAAATAGAAGTTATTGAAGCTTTGAAAAAAGAATTTATTGAAAAAGGAGAAAAACATAGATGATATAAACCAGAAGTAACAAAATATATTTATGAAGAAATGATTCAACCAGCAGCAAACTATTCATTCAATAAATCCCATGCAGCTTGTTATGCACTTATTGCCTATCAAACAGCATTTTTAAAAGCTTATTATGTAACAGAATTTTTAAGTGCTGTAATGACTTCTGATGAAGATAATATGGAAAGGATTGTTATGGAAGTAGCAGAAGCAGAAGAAAAATGAATAAATGTTTTAGCTCCAAATATTAATGAATCTTTGAAACATTTTACTTATATTAATGATGAAAATATTAGATTTTGATTAAAAGCAATAAAATGAATAGGGGACTGACCAATAGAAAAAATTATAGAAGCAAGGAAAAATTCCCTCTCTCCTGAATCCTCTCTCCCTGATAGGGAGAAAGGGGCTACAAAAAAAGAAAAAAATGAATATATTGATTTAGAAGATTTTATAAAAAGAGTATGAAAAGAAGTAATTAATAAAAAATCTCTAGAAGCTCTTATAAAAGCAGGAGCAATGGACTGACTTTGAGAAAGAGGACAACTTTCTGCTTCAATTCCTGATATGATTAATTTTGTAAAAAGACAAGAAAAAGAATCTCAAACTACTCAAATTTGACTTTT
The DNA here is from genome assembly GCA_027066455.1 of Candidatus Altimarinota bacterium. Lineage (GTDB taxonomy): Bacteria > Patescibacteriota > Gracilibacteria > BD1-5 > UBA6164 > JAMONT01. Next base: position 16,638 of record JAMONT010000053.1, on the reverse strand, counting down.
TGAAATGATGTGAGTAGAAATAGAAGATGATAAATTAAAATTAAAGCAAGTTTCTGATTTTACTTTTGAAGAAAAACTAGCTTGAGAAAAGGAAATGCTTGGTTTTAGAATTTCAGGACACCCTCTAGATTGATTATGAAAATATTGTGCTAGAAGATCAAACAACACAAAAAAATTAAAAATGTCAATGGAAGAATTATTAGAATTAGATAAAAAAGAAAATCCTGAAAAATATGAAGAAAAAGTAGAAGAAATAGAAAAAATGTGACTAGACAAAAAAGAAGAAAAAAAAGAAAAAAAGCCTAAGAAAAAGGAAAAAGAAGAAGTTATTTCAGCTGTTTGAGTTATAGAAGACATTAGAAAAATAATAACAAAAACAGGAAAAACTATGATGTTTTTGAAATGTGAATGATTTGATTATGATTTTGAGGTAGTTATTTTTCCAAGAGATATAGAAAAATATGTTGATAGTTTAGAAATAGATAAAGTAATAATTATTAACTGAAATTTGTCTATAAATTTTGAATATAATAGAAAATCAATTCAAGCAAGAGATATAAAAGTTGCTAGTATTTCTCAAGTTAGACAACAATCTTTCGATTTATGATTATTTGATAACAATAAAAGATTTTTGAATTTGAAGTTAAATGAAATAACCCCTCCCTCAGTCCCTCCCCTACAGGAGAGGGAAGTAGCTCAAGAAAATAAATGTGAAATTTATAAAGAAAATTTTAGTAAAAAATTAGAAGAAAAAATTGAAAATTCTAAAATAATAGATAATAGACAACTAGACATAAAAGAATTTATAATACAAATTCCACAAAAAGCAAAAAAGGCAGATTTACTGGATTTAAAGACTTTTCTAAGTGGACATACAAGTGGACAAATTCAAATCTTTATAAATTTAAAATGACAAAAAATTGATACAAAATTTTCTTTAAATTCTCTAGAAAATTTGGAAAAATGGATAGGGGAGAAGTGGTAGTTTTTAATATATAAAAAGCTTAAATTTTAAAAATTTATAATATTAAAAAAATAGTTTTTTACAAGATTTTTATTATTTTATTAATTTTCAATATAGACAAAACTAAATTAAAAAATATTTACATGTTTTAGTAAATATATAATTATTCCTTTATTTAAAGTAAAAATTAAACTAGACATGTAGACAAAAAAACAACAAAAGGTATTCAATTTTATCTACAAAAAATTATTCCCTTGTCTACATTTTCTACAAAACAAAAAGTTTGACTAGTCTGATATTATATGGTATGATATTGTTGACAATAATTAATTTGTCAAGATAATTTAATAATTAATTTTTTAAAATTATGGAACTTTGAAAAAATCCAAAATTAGAAATATCAAATAAAAATAAAACTATATTAACAGATTGAATTGAATGAGATTCTTTTCCTGATATTAAAAATAGTACTAAATTAGCTTTAAATAATCTTAAAAATGAACAGAAAGGAAGTAATGAAGTTATTTTAACTAAAATAGCAGATAAAGTTTATGCAAAAACTAACATAGATTATGAAATTATTATAAATAAATTAAACTTAATGAATGAATCTGAAATAGATCAAATGGATATTGATATTTGAAATATGGATAATGACACTTTTATAAATACTTATTTTTCTGAACATTGATAAATTTATATAATAAAAAATGATGATTATAATATTTCTAAATATTAACAAAGGTTACCTTATTTTAAAAAATTAATTAAAAATATCTAGATAAAGTTAAATTATAAAAATATTTTTATGATTTAATAAATATTTAGTTTTTCTTTCAAATAAGGTAAAAATTAAACTAGACAATATAGACAAAAAACAACAAGGGTCTTTAGCCCCTTGTCTACATAAATTTATTTTTTATCTACTAAAAAAGTTTAGATTTATAAAAATCTAAACTTTTTTTATTATTTTTTTTAAGTTTTAAAACTATTTTTTTCTATAAACTCCAACACTTCATTCACTAATTCATCATCCATTGTTTCATTTGTTGCAGTGAATTGCACATCTTCATCTTCTTCAAAAGCATCTATCATTTTTATGAATTTAAGAGCCTTATCAAATTCTGTAATTTCAGTTGTATTATCAGGAATATATTCAAGTTCTGCTTTTTTTATTTCATAACCTTTTTGCTCAAAAAATTTTTCAATTTCATTAAAATCTTCAACACTAGTAATTATTTTTATTTCACTTCCTTCTAAGGAAATATATTCAGCATTTGTTTCAAAAACTAATTCTTCTATTTTATCATAATTGTGTTTTTCTACATCAATTAATATAACTCATTTATGCTTAAACATCCAAGAAACAGCTCAACTTTCTCACATATTTCATCAATATTTTGAAAAAATATGTCTAATACTAGAAACTGTTCTATTTTTATTGTCTGTCAAAGTATTTACAATAATTGCAACTCAACCTGGAGCATATCATTCATAAACAATTTCTTGAATTTGTGTAGCATCTTTATCTGCTCAAGAACCTCTTTTTATTGCTCTATCAATATTATCATTTGGAACTCAAGCTTTTTTTGCCTTACTAATCAAAGCTTCCAATTTAGCATTTGTTTCTGGATCTGGATTAGATTGTGCTGCTAGGGCTATAAGTTTTGAATGAACAGCAAAAACTTTTCATTTAGCTGCATTTACTACATTTTTTCTTTGTTGTACAACTGGTCATCTTCACATAATTTTTTTTTAATTTTTAAAATATTTAACTCATTATAATTATTTTTCTGGAAAATCAATATCATCTTTTAGTAAAACTTTTCACATATAAAAATATCATAAAATAAAATATAAAAAAATCATTGAAGTAAATCATAAAAATAAAGAAATATTAAATATAGAATGAACTATAATTCAGAAAAAAATTCAGAATAAAAACATTTTTATATATGCAAAATGTTTTTTATCTTTTTTGAAATCTAAATAAGCCTTTGAAAAATAATATCAAATTATAAAAGATGCAAAAATATGTATAAAAACTGAAAAAATTGACCTTAAAAAGTATGTTGTAACTAATTCTAAACCAATTCATAAATTTTGATAAATATTGTAAAAATACAAAATATTTTCTATAAATGAAAATCAAAGTGCTACAAAAACTGAATATAAAATTCCTTGCTTTATGTTTGTAATATGTAAAAAACTTGTTTGTAAAAAGTTAAAATGTTTTGATAATTCTTCCAAAATTCATACCAAAATATAATAAAAAATCATCAATTTTATACTATTAAAAATAGTATTTCAAAAAGAAATATTAGAACTTTCCAAAAGTGGTTTATTAAAAAAATCTATATAATTAAATAAATAAATAAAAACTGAAACTATAGCTGAAAATAAAATTATAATTCAAAAATTTTTAAAAAAAATATTAAATCATCTCCAAAATCATTTAAATAAAAATCATATAATAATTGATAAAAATAATATAAATAAAATTAATACTATAAGTGAAAAAGCAAAGGAAAAAGGGTTAGAGCCAATATTTTCTACAAAAGAAAAAACATTTAAAAAATCCAAATTTAATTTATATATAAATTTTTCCAAATACAAAATCGGCAAAACCGAAACTATTCAACCTATTATTCAAGCCAAAAACCTCTTTTTATTCAAATCCTGATTTCAAAAAGTTGAAAAAACATATCACCACAATAAAATTGGAATAAATGTGATTATTACAATAAATAAAATAATTAATATATTTTGCATAAATTTTTATTTAAAAATTTTATAAGACCCAAATTTTACATAATCTCAACTTCACTTTTTTTCTCCAGTTTTAGATCAAAATCAAGACCTAAAGTTAGAAGTTATTTTAGAAAGAAAAAGCATATTTAAACCTATAAAAATCAAAAAACCACCTAAAATAATCCCAACTAAATCAGGATAAACTATCATTAATATTCAAACAATTATAAATAAAAGAGCATAAAATTTCATAAATATTTTTTAAAAAACTAAAAATAAACTATTTTTTTCCTATATTTTTCAACCTATTAAAACTTGCAAAAAAGAAAATAGATTCAACAAATAAAAGTAATGAAACATATAATAATAAAAAATCATTAAAAATAAAGTAAATTATTACAGAAATTAAATTTATTAAAAAAGCATAAGTGTGAATTACATAAAAATCATAAATATATTTAAACTTATAAATATAAGTTGTAAAAATCAAAAATGAAGAAAAAAATATTGAAAATATCAGAAAACTAATATCTTCTACATAAATAATATTTGGATAAAAAGTGTAATAAATTAAAAAAGTTCAGACAAATAAACTGATAATAAATGAAACATAATTTTGAAATTTATAATGAATATATAAATTAAAAAAATAAGAAATTATCAAACAAATAAAAATAAAACTAGAATATCAAGAAAACATTAAATACAAAATTCCAGTCAAAATTCAAAAATATAAAAATCATATAGAAAGTAATCTACTTAAATAAATATTAATAGAAAAATAAGAAATTTTTGGAAAAATATCAAAGAAAAATATTGAAAACAAAGTAGACAATATAGACAACCAAAATAAAATATTTAAAGAAATAAAATACCAGCTAATGTAGAATATAAAGGAAAGAAACAAGTAGACACTAAAGTGGACAAATATATAATTTTTTATTTTTGTAGCTTTTAAATTTTTATAATGAATAAATAAAATTATAAATGAAAAAACTATAAGTAGACAATTCAAAAAATCTATAAATCATAAAAAATTAATATCTGTAAAAAAAATAATTAAATAACTTATAATATAATAAATTGAAAAAAGGGAAGAATTGATATGAAAAAATTCTACAAAAAAATCATTTTTCTTAAAACCAAAATATAATAAAAATACTATTAACCCAATTATAAACTGAAAATAAGCAAAAGTTATTTCAAAATAAATAGAAAATAAAAATAAAGAAAAATAAAATAAAATTATTCAAATATGTTTTGAAAACTCTCTTAAAAAATACATAATTTTTTCCTTAAAAAATTCTAAAGATAATACATCTTTAAAAATATTTTTTCTTTTTTCTTCATAAAATTCTAAATCTTGAAAATCTTGTGTTTCCTCAAAATTGTCTAGTTGTCTACTTTCTACTTTTTGGCTTCCACTTGAGAAAGAAAAGTAATAAATAAATATTATTCATAAGAATAAAAATCAAATACTTTCTATAAATAATCATCAACTTATAGAAATAAAATAATTTTTTATTGGAAAAAAAGTATCTATTTGTAAAACAGAATAATTTTGTAAATAATTTTGGTTTACAAAATATTCTCAAAAAATATCTTTATTCTCTGAAAGTCTATAAAATATATAGAATATAGCACTATAAACAAAGGATAAAATAAAAAGCAATGCTCTCATAAAAAAAGAGTAATTAAATATTAATTACTCAAATTATAAAGATTTTTTATTATTTTTCAAATTTTAAAAATTAATTAATCAAAAAACAAAAATTAATCAAAAAATAAAAAAATTCATAATACTTACAAAAAGTCATTTAAATCATACACTTATGTATTTTTGAGAAAATTTCAAACAATATAAAAACAAAAAGAAAAGTAAAAAATAAAATAATCATAAATAATTTATTCTAAATTCATATTCAAAAACATAATTTTTTATGTTCAAAAAAGTAAAAAATATAGAATAAAATAAAATTATATAAAATCAACTTATATTAATAATTACAAGTAAATGCTTAATTGGTCAAAAAATATAAGATTGTATTTTTTTAAATTTTGCTTTTATTTGAAAAGTATTATTAGCTTTATTTTGTAAAATAATCAAATTTTGATTAATAACTTCTTTTCTCAAAAGCAGATTTTCCTTTTGTTCTAATTTTTCTTTAGAATTATAAAAATATTTTAAAATAAATTCTGGAAACAAAAATAAATATATATTTTTCAAAATATTTTTATTATTTTCCATCTTTTTTTCTTTATATTTTCTTATTAAGACTAATGTTTTTAAATAAGAACTTGTAGATTTATCAAGAAAAATATCTTTATCTTTTTGTTTGTTTTTTTCAGAATCAAAAAAATCTTTTATCAATTTCAAAAAATCTACTCTTTTTTCTCTCAAATATTTTTTTGACTCTATTTTCTTTAATAAAATATTAATATTTTTCAATTCTTTCCTATATTTTTCTACTTTTTCTTCATTTTTCAAATCCTTATATTTTTCTATTTCAAAAAGTATAATATTTCCAATTTTCATAAGTGCAAGTTCTCAAATCTGCTTTAATTTAATTATATTTGTTGATTTTTTAACTTTTACAAAATTATTATAAATTCCTCAAAGTGAGTCTAAGTTTTCATTATTTAAATCTAAAATAATTTTTTTATCAATAAATTCTCTTAATTTATCTAAAACTAATTCAACAATTTCATGAGTTTTATTTAATTGTTTATACATATAAAAAGTTTTGTGAGTTTTTGAATCAAGATTATCTTTCTTTTCATACTTCTTTACAATTTTTTTTATATTTTTTTCTTCTGTGTTAAATTCTTTAAAAATTTTATACTGTTCTTCTAAATTTTTCAAAATAGCATTTTTTTCTTCCCTAGTAGAATTTTTTTCCTCCTCAGGATATATCTCTAATATTTTATATTTCAATCAATTTGTAAGCTTATAATACACCTTAAAAATATCTTTTGCAATAACTGCTCCCGACTTATCAATTCAATTTAAACTAGCTTTAAAAATAAATTTTTTTCCTGAATCTTGAATATTATCAACTTTTTTTATACTCAAAATAGAATAACCTTCTTTATGAAGTTTATCCTTGGCCTCAATTTCAGTATTTGCCTTTACTATATAATGATATTTATTTGTTCATAAACTAACAAATGCTTTAAATATTTGCATAATCAATTTTAAGTATTATTTTTATTTTCCTTAAACTGTTTTTAAATTTTTGGCAAAAAAACTAGAAATTTCTTTAGAATGATCTTTAGAAAATTCCATCAATTTCAAATAATCTACCATATATTCTTCTATTTCATCAGAAATACTTTTAACAGTTTCATTAACTATTAAGTTTTTTTTATAAACTAAAGAATTTTTATCAGTTATTTTTGTAGATTTTTTAGAAATATTTTTAGCTCTTTTCCATAAAAAGCTTTCAAATTCATTATCAACTTTAGAATCTGATTTTTCTAAAAATCAAGTATTTATATTTTCTATTTCCATAATTTTTTTTTATTAAATAATTTTTTTATATATATTAATATTTTTTACTAAATATTTTTTAAAAGCAAAGAAAAAGAATTAGAATTTTGTTTTTTTTCTGCCTTAATATTTTGCAGATTAAATTCAGAAAAATTAGAATCAACTATTTTTTTTGAATCTTCATTTTCCAATTCTTCTATAAAGTTCATAAAAGAATTATATAAAGTATTAAAAGAATCTTCATCTAAAACATCTAAAGATTTTAAATAAAGTTCTTTATCTGTATTAGAAATTTTTAAAGACTTAATAATACCTGATAAAATTTTTATTTTTTTATCCAAATTTTTTTGTTTGCTTAAATATTTTTTTATCATATTTTCATAATTAAATTTTATCTTAAATAAAGTTTATCATATTTTATAATAAAAAACAAATTTTTTATTATTTTTTATTTATTAACTTTTTTATCTATAGTTATATATTTATATAAATTTATTTATATAGTAATAGTATTAATAAAAATTGTTAAAAAATATTTTTACCAAAATAAGCTAACTAAAAAAAAAAGAAAAAAAAACTTTTGTAAAAAAAGAAAAAATATTTATATTAAATAAGCTAAAAAATAAAAGTTTTAACATTTTTTAAACATATAATTTAAAATTTGCTTGACTTATATTTTTTTAAATGATATAAAAATAGTTTGTTAAAAAGTTCTTAAAAAATAAAATATGCAAAAAAATAAAATAATTAAAATATTGTTAATAAGTTTACTATTTTTAACAAGTTTTCTAATATGAGTTGTTTTTTCTGATGAAGTAAAGGAAACACTTGTTAAAAACTTATTAAAAAATAGCAATACACAAAATATTAAAGAAGTTTTTAACAAAAGTAAAAAAGATTTAGATTTAGAAGAATTTTGGAATGTTTATAATCTTATAGAAAAAAATTATTATGATATTGATAAATTAGAAAAGCAAGAATTAGTTTATTGAACTATAAAATGATTAGTTGAAGCTACAAAAGATAAACATAGTCTTTTTATGACACCAAAAGAAACAAAAAGATTTTGAGAAGTTTTAGGTTGAGAATTTCAATGAATTGGAGCTGTTGTTAGAAAAAATGAACTTTGAGTAGAAATAGAACAAGTTCTAAAATGAGCTCCAGCACAAAAAAATTGATTAAGAGCAAAAGATATAATTATAAAAGCTTGAGGAGAAGAACTTATAGATTTAGATTTAGCTGATGCTGTTGAGCTTATTAAATGACCTGCTTGAACAAAAGTTGAGTTAATTATTTTAAGGTCTGGAGAAAAAGATTTTATAACAAAAGAGGTAATTAGAGAAAAAGTTGAAATTCCTTCAGTTGAATCAGAAATTTTTTGAGATATTTGATATATTGCAATAAATTCTTTTTGAGTAACTACTGCAAAAGATTTTGCAAAAGAATTAGAAAAAATAAAAAAAGAAAATATAAAATGATTAATTTTGGATTTAAGAGATAATTGAGGTTGATATTTAACTTCAGCTGTAGAAATTCTTTCACATTTTATAGAAGAAAAAAAATTAATTGTTTCTATAAAATACAGAGATAATAATGATGAGGAAAAATATTTTTCTGATAAGCAAATAAAAAAAGAAAAATTTAAAATAGTAGTTTTAATAAATGAAAGTTCAGCATCAGCTTCAGAAATAACAGCTCTTTGATTAAAAGAATATAATAAATGAATTATTATTTGAAAAAAATCTTATTGAAAAGGTTCAGTTCAAGAGCAGTTTCCAGCTTTTTCAGATGGAGCAACTTTGAAATTAACTATAGCAAAGTGGTATACTTCAAAATGAATAAATATTGATGAAAAGGGAATTAAACCAGACATTGAAATTGATTTTGAAAAACAAGATTATGATTTTGAGGAATGTAAAAAATTATGAAAATGTGATAAAAATATGAAAGAAATTGATTTTGAATTTTATGATAGACAATTAGAAGTTGCAAAAGTTGTTTTGAAAAAATTTATAAAAAATTGATTTATTCAAAATACCATAGATGAATATTTAGAAGAAAATCCAGTGAAAAAAGAGAAAGAATAATTCATTAATAAAAATAAATTCTAATACAATAAAGAAAATACTTCAAAATATTAATATTTTGAAGTATTTTCTTTATTAATTCTTAGATAAAATCAAGAATTATCATTTCAAACATTCTTAACTCAAATTTTTATTTTTGTAGTTTTATTTATAGTTAATCTAAAAGTTTCTGTTTTTCAATTAAATCAATTATTAATATAATAATTTTCTATTTCATAATAACTATTTCATACAGATATTTCCATAGCTGCATCTCAATATTCATTATTTGTAGAAACTTCTATTTCATATGTTCAAGGTTCTAAAGTAGTATTATATATATTTATTTCTCAAGGTTTTAATCTAAAATAATCTTTATTTACTGTTTCAACTGTTCAACATCAAGTTGTTGTAACTCAAATTACAGAAGTTGCTACTGTTGCTGTCAATAATTTTGTAGACAAAGCCAAACTAGCTAAAAAATTTTTTCAAATTTCTTTTGTTGAGTTAATAGTATCTAAAATATTTTTAGTTGATATTGTTGTTGAGTTTCTCATAATAAAAAAATTAAATAATAAATTTTTATTATCTAATTTTTACTCTTTTTTTGGAAAAAGTCAAGAAATTTTTATAACTCTTCCAAAATTCTTTGTTTTAATTCTTCTATATTTAATTTTTTTCAAGCTGAAATAAAAATAGGATTTAGTGAAGAATATTTTTCTTTTAAATCTTCTATAAAGTTTTCAATCTCTAAATCCCCCTCTCCAGAAGATAGGGAATCTATCTTATTAAAAACATAAATTCTTTTCTTGTTTGCTCAAATTTTTTCTAAAATATTTTCTACAACTTCTATTTTTTCCTCTATTTTTGGGTCAGAAGAATCAATTACATGCACTAAAATATCTGATTCTATAGAATCTTCCAAAGTTGAAGCAAAGGCCTTAATTAGCTCTGGAGGTAAATCCCTAATAAATCAAATTGTATCATTTACCAAAATTTCAAGTCACCTATATTCTGAAATTCTAAATTTTTTTCTAAATTTTTCAGACAATTCTTCTGATGAAATAAACATTTTTCAAACACTTGTTCATAAAGTTGCAAAAAGTTTATCTTCTACTAAAACTCATTTTTTTGTTAAAATATTTGTAAGAGTTGATTTTCAAGCATTTGTGTAACCAACTATTCATACTGTTTTTAATCATTTTTTTTGTCTACTTTCCCTATGTAACTTTCTCACTTTTTTAAAATTTTCTAGCTGAGATTTTATATTTTCCTGCTTTTTTCTCAAATGCCTTTTCATTATTTCAGTATTTGTTTCTCATTTTCATCTTGTTCAAGTTCAGGCTCATTGTTTAGATAATTCCATTCACATACCAAAAATTCTTGGTCACATATGTTTTATTGATGCTAATTCTATTTGCAATTTTGATTCTTTAGTTTTAGCATTTTTCTCAAAAATTTTTAAAATTAAATCTACTCTATCCCAAGCTTTTGCTCATATTTTTTTCAATTTTTCATTAACTTTATAGATTTGATGAGATTTTAAAATATTTCAAAAAATAAGTAAGTTAGCTCCTAAATTTTCCATTTCTTTAATCATTTCATCCAATTTTCATTCTCCAATATAAGTATTATAATCAGGCAATGATCTTTTTTGTACATGTTCAAGAATTACGACTCAACCAAAAGTTTTCACCAAACTTTCCATTTCAAGCATTCTATCTTCCATATTTTCTCTTGTGCAACATTTTTGAGGCAAAATATCAGCAATAAAAACTTTTAAATTTTTATTAGTATATTCCAAATTTTTTTGCAAACTTTCTAATTCTCTTTCAGATTTTATTATTTTTGTCATTTTTTTTAATTAATTTTTATTATATTTTAATTCTAATTATTTTAATTTTAGGTTTAATATTTTAAAATAATTACTCAAATTAATTTAGTATTGTTTTGGAATATAAAATTTTCATACTGTAATCATACAAAGAAAATAAAAATTTCAAGTTATTTTTTAAAGAAATTCATAGTAAGTAAAAAATAAATTTTGCTTTTTTTTTTAAAATAGTATAGTATATAAAAAATATTAAAAAATAATAACAATTTTATGGATAAAATAAAATTTATAGAATCTAGTGAGAAAAGTCCAGAAAATTTTGATAAGGATATAAAAATAATAAGTGCAAACTATCCTTTACTGAACACTTTAAGATTTAAAAAGTGAGATATTATTACTAGTATTTTGTTTTCTAATTTAAAAGAAGTAAATAGAAAATATTCTAAGCAAGAGGCTGATATAGCTATAGAAGTTATAAAAAATATTTATAAAAACTTTTTTAAAAAGAAAGAAGGAAATAATAATAAAAATAGAGTTATAAAAAATCCTTATAAAGGTATAACTTTTTGATTAAAGTCTGAAAATTTAGATGATTATATTCATAATTTAAAAAAAATTTTAAATTATGAATATATAACAAATAATGAAATTAAAAGTTTACAATATTTAAAAATAGATATTTTTGAATTATTTTTCAAAAGTACTTTTTCAGAAAAAAATATAAAAAAAATTACTAAAGATAATATTGAAAAATATGTAGGTGAATATTTTGAAGAAATATGAGAAAGTTGAGATGTAGAAAAAACTGATTTAGAAAGAATAAAAAAAATCATTGATGAATTAGGCTTTAAAGAGGAGATAAAAGAAAATAAGGATGAAGATTTTAAGAAAAAGATATTGTTTTTTTATGAAACAGAATTTAGTTCTACATTGAAATCTTCTAATTTTTTAGATGTAATAAAAGATAATAAAGTTTTAATAAAAAAAATAGAAAACAAGGAAAATAGTTTACTTAAAAAAGCCAGATTTATAGCAAGAAAAATAAAAAAAATAGAAAAAGAAATAAAAGCTATAAATCCAGAACTTTCATATTCTAAAAATCCTGAAAGTTTTTTTGATGTTTTAGAAAAAGTAAAAAATTGAAATTTTGTTTGAAATGAAAATGTGGCTGAATTATTTAAAAATTATAAAGAAGTTATAAGTGCTTTTGATATTATAATTACTACAGTTTGAGAAATTGATTTTAAAAAATTAGAAGAAAAGTATAAAGGAATTGATGAAACAGTAAGAGAACATAAAAAAATATTAGAAGAAAAATCAGAATTATCAGAAGAAAAACAAAAAGAAGTTTCAGAAAAAATAAAAGAATTAAAAGAAAAAACATATAAATGAAGTTTGACAAGAGAAGCTTTAGCTAAAAAAATAGATTGACAAAAATGAACTTTGATGTTTATTGATATTGCTTGAATGTGAATGAGTAATATTAAGGAAAATAGATTAATAGTTGAAGATATTTTAAATTCTAAAATAAGTAAAGAAGAAAAAGAAAAAAAATTACTTTCAGCTTGATTAAATATGACTAATAGTCTTATTGAAATAGTAGAAAAATTAAAAAATTTATGAGCAGAAATTTCTTTAGGTTGAGATGAACTTTTTATGTTTATTCCAGAAGAAAAAGAAGAACAACTTTCTAAAAATATAATTACAGATATTTTTGAAGAAAGTAATATAAAAGCTAGGTCAACTTATTTTAAAGTAAAAGATTGAATAAATCAAGATGAAGTTTTTAAATATTATGATAAATTAGATGATATTTCTTCTAAAAATAAAGAATTCGAAAAATTGAAAAAAGAAAAAAGAAAAACTATAAATATATTTTGATTTGAACAAAATTTAAAAAATAAAGATAAAGAAGCAATAAATTTTTATGAAATTGATTTAGAGGAATTAGATAAACTTAAAGAAGATATATGAAATAAAATTGTGTCTATTGTTGGAGATAAATCTAGTTATTTATTTAATGAAAATTTAAATAAAAAAGAAAGATATAATTTAGAAATAGAAAAATATTTAGTTTTTGAAAAATATATTTTAGAATTGAGAAAAATAACTAAAAATGTTAAAAGATTTTCTGAAAAAAGTTATAGTGAGAGAATAGTTAAATTAACAGAAGATATTTATAAATTAAAAGTAAATTTTAATAGTAAAATTTATACTAATTTTACTATTGAAAATTTAGATAAAACAGAGAAATATTTGAAAATAAATTGATATTTTAATTAAAAAAAAGTATTGAAAAATTCAGTTTAAATAAAAATATTTCTGTAAAATATTTTAAAAATTTACTAAATTTTTACAAGCTTTTGAATAAGTTATAAAAAAAGTCAAACTTAATTTTGACTTTTTTTAATTTTTCATATAATGTTTTAGCTTTAAAGTGAAGAAAAATTTTGGCTTTAAAGTAAAAAAAATATTATTGGGATGTCGCCAAGTGGTAAGGCAATGGACTTTGACTCCATTATGCGTAGGTTCGAATCCTACCATCCCAACCATTTAAGACAATAAAAAGTACAAATAAAGAATATAAAATATTTGGGATTTTATATAATTTTGTATTTTTGAATTTTTATTTTTTATTTAAAAAGTTATTATTATGATAGCAGTAATTGAATTATGAGGAAATCAATTTATCGTAAGAAAAGGTGATATTATTGATGTTAAAAAACAAGATGTAGAAGTATGAAAAACTATTACTACAGAAGCTTTACTTATTTCTGATGAAGAAGGTAAAGATACAAAAATTGGAACTCCTACAGTTTCAGGTTCTAAGGTTGAATTAAAAGCTACAGAACAACTTTTAGATACAAAAGTTAGAGTTTTTAAAATGAAATCTAAAAAAAGACATATGAAAAATAGAGGTTTTAGGGCAAGTGTTACTAAATTAGAAATACTTTCTATAGCCTAAATTTAAGGAAAAAAAATTGAAAAACTTGATTTTTTTTAAAAAAGTAGTAGATTTATGATAATTTTAAAATTATCATAAATACTACTTTTTTTTTATCGAACTTAGAAAAAATTTTTAATCTTTTTGTAAAGAAAAAATTAAATCTCATTTATATTATAAAATAAAATTTTGACAAAAATAAACTTAAAAGCAAGATTTAAAAGACAATCTAGAATAGTAAAAGAAAACAGAGGTTTTTGAATAAAAAAATCTGCATTACATACTAATTCTATTTTTACTATTATTTTTCTATTTTTAGTTATTTTATTTCCAGTATATCCTTCTATAGCATCATTTTTGAATTGAAATTCAAAATATGAATTTTATAGATGAAATATTGATAAAGATTCTATTTTAGAAGCTTATGATTATGAAACAGATTCAAAAGAAGATTTGGAATTGTTTAGTTCTTGAGATGATTATATTTCTATAAATACTCCTTTAGAAGATGAAAGAGACACTAGCTGAGTTTCAGAAATTATTGATTATAAAGTAGAAGATTGAGATAGTATTTGAAGTATTGCAAATAAATATCAAGTTACAACTACTAGTATTATTTCTTTAAATAAATTAAAAAATAATACCTTAAAAGCTTGAATGGAATTAAAAATTCTTCCAGTTTCTTGAATATTACATACAGTAAAATCATGAGAAACTATATCTCATATAGCTAAAAAATATAATGTAAGTGCTGAAAAAATTAATAAACAAAATTTTGGTTCAGGACAAAGTATGTCTTTAAAAGTATGACAAAAAATAATTATTCCTTGAGCTAAAACCTATGTAAAACCAGAAGTTATAAAAAAACCTGAATATAAAAAACCTGAATATAAAAAACCAAAACCAAAAGTCAAGAAAAAATCAGTTTACAAAAAAAAGCCAGCATATAAAAAAGCTAATTATGTAAAACCTGTTTGAGGTTATTATAGATTAGTAAAAAGAAGACCTTTTTCTGGAGCTCCAGGGAATTGTACTTGGTATGTTGCTCAATATAAAACTGTAAATTGGAGATGAAATGCAAACAGATGGCTTAGAAATGCAGCTGCAAAATGAAGAAAAGTTCACTGGGGAAGAAATTCAGTTACACCTCGTCCTTGATTTATTGTTGCTTTTAATGGTTATGGTTATAATCCTAGATATTGACATGTTTGAATTGTTATGAGCGTGAATCTCAAAGCAAGAACAATGGTTGTATCAGATATGAATTATCAAGCTTTATGGAGAATAACTTATAGAACTGTAAAATTAAATCATAGAGCAATTACTGGATATATTGATATTCCATAATTTTAAAAAAATTGTTATTTAACATAAATTCAAAAAAATAAATAAAATAAAAATAGTAATTATAAGAAAAATTCTTATAATTACTATATATTATTTTGCAAAAATTTCTATTTACACAGATTTTTAGAGTATTTAACTTGATTATATCATTAACTTTTTCAACCACTAAATTAGCTTTAAGGAGTATAAGATATTATATTTCAATATTATAAACTTCACAAACTAAATTAACATTTCAAATTAAGTATTTTTGGGTTTATTTTTCTTTTATAAAAGATTTTTTATCTCCAAAATTAATAATAGTTAAAATCATATAATGTTTTTCTATCAAATTCAAAACTCTATTTTTTAAAGGATAGTTTATTTTTTTTGGTTCAAAATATTTATCTATATTTATTTTTTTAATACCTTTTTTCAAAATATATGTTCAATTTTTTTTAGATAATTTATTTTTTATGAAAAGTTTATATAAAAAATAAGAAATTAAAAAATAAAAAATATAAGCAAATAACATAAAATAAGTTGGTATTTCTTGAAAATAAAAATCATTATTTTCTATTATTCTTATTAAAAAACTAATAAAAATAGAGTATGGAAATATTCAAGAAATAACAGATAGAAAATAAAAAAAAGCTTTAGCTTGTACAAAATTTCTTAAAAACTTTTTATTTTTATAAAATTTAAAAAGAAAAAAAACTTTTTGTTTTTCTCTTTTTCAAAAAATATAATTATTATTGTTTTTAAAATTTGAGTTGTTTAATAGTGATTGTGACATTTATTATTTTTATAAATATTTTTCTAAAATTTCTTTTTTCTTTTCAGGAATATTTTTATTTTCCTGCTTTAATTTTTTAATATTTTCTTCTAAAACTTCTACTTTTTTAACTATTTCCTTTTGAATATCTAAATTTGGTAATTCTATTTTAATTCATTCAATTCTATCTATTGAAGCTCTCTTAGTTCTTGAAAAACCTATTTCTAATCATTTTTTATTCAAAAAATATTCTAAAAACTTTTCTTCAATTTCTCAATTTTTAACTCTTAAAATTCCACAATGATCAGTTGGATAAAATTCAAAATCTTTTTTGATATAATTTACCATCCAATCACCATCAATTCACCAAATAACAGAAGGAATACTAAAATCTTTTAATAAATTTTTTTCAACATAGCCAAAAGGCTCAAAAACATTTGCACTAAAAACAGCAATTTTTCATTTTGATAAAATTTCATTTTTCAATA
>JAMONT010000052.1 GCA_027066455.1 Candidatus Altimarinota bacterium | reverse complement strand
TAATTTCCAAAAACCAAAAAAATATGATACACTAAAAAAGTATCATATTTTTTTACACTAAAAATTATGGAAAACTATATCAAACTCTCAACTCTCAATGATTTTATTTTTTGCCCAAAATCAATTTATTATCATACACTTTATGATAGTTATGAAAAAAATATTTATCAGGAAAAAGCCCAAAAAGAGGGAACTAAAATTCACGAAAAAGTAGATAATAAAACTTATTCAAGCTCAAAACATATTTTACAAGCAATGTCAGTTTACTCAGAATTTTACCAAATTGCCTGAAAAATAGATATTTTTAATACAAAAACTGAAGAATTAATTGAAAGAAAAACTAAAATTTTTTTAGATAAAGAATGAAAACCAAAAATTTATTTATGACAAAAATATCAACTTTGGTGACAAATGTTTTGTCTGCAAGAAATGTGATATAATGTACAAAGTTTGTGGATTTATTCAGTAAAAGATAATAAAAAATATAGAATTTATAAGCCAAATGATATGCAATTATTGAAATTTCAAAAAATTTTAAAAGAATATAAAAATTTTGATTTATTACAAAAAAATTTTAGGCAAAATACACAAAAATGCTTAAAATGCATTTATAGAGAACTTTGTGATTATTATATTTGAGAAGTTTATCCTCAATTAAAATTATTTGATTAAAAAAAATCTAGAAATTTTAAATCTAGATTTTTTATTTTGAAACCTTATATTTTTACTATTTTAGTAAATCTTCTAAAATATTATCAGAATTTAATTCAGCAATTTTATCTGTAATTAAATCTCTAATTGCATCATAAATAATAATAAGTCTTTCTTTTTCTGCTTCTGTTTTAGTTGTACTTTCTTTTAATTCTAAAATTTTATTATCAATAACTTTAACAATTGTTTCTAATTTTATTTTAGAAATACTGTCTAATCTATTACCTAATTTTGCTTTAAATTTAGCTTTATATGAAGCTCTTAATTTTTTATTCTCTTCTTTCTTTAAAATAACATCTAAACTTTCAGCTCCATCACCAATTCCATTATTTGGCTCAACAGGTCTATATTTATTGTCATATTTTTTATATTTATAATCATCATCTATTTCAGCATATTTAAAAGTACCATTAGAATAAAATTTTACTTCTGTACCATTTTTTAATTTTACTTCAATTTCATTATGATCAATCTTAGCTTTTATAATTTCAGAATTATAATTTTTAGATATATAATTTTTTACTTTTTCTGATAAATTACTTGGATTTATATATTTTTCATCATAATCTCTTTCATATTTATCATCATTTTTTTCATATCTATCATCATCATAATCTCTGTCAGCAAAAGTAATATTAGTAGCTCAAATAAATATTGTAGCTAACAATATAGTAAATATTTTTTTAGTTTCCATAACATTTTTAATTAAATAATATAAATATCTTTTTTTAAAGATAAAATAATTATACATATTCAATATGAATTTAAAATGAATTTTCAAATTATATTTATTTTATTTTTAATAAAAATGTAGTTTGATTTCACTCAATACTTTCTACTTTTATTTCATAATTCAAAATTTCACATATTTTTTTTACTAAATTAAGTCAGACTCAATATCACTTTTGGAATTGGTTTTCTCTATATAAATTATCCCAAATTTTTTTTATATTTTCTTTTTTTATTCAAATTCAATAATCTTTTATTTTTAAACACAAAGGATCAAAATTTTCTATTGATATTATTATTTCTCAAGAATTTTTATTATACTTAAAAGCATTATCTAAAATATTTTTAATAATAATTTCAAAAAAATCTTCATTAGTATTTATATTTATTTTACTATTTATATTATTTTTTATTGCAATATTTTTTTCTAAATAAATTTTTTTAAGAACTAAAATATTTTTATTAATAATTTCTTTTAAATTTATATTTTTCTTTTCAATACTTTTTCAATTTCAAATTTTTGTAAGAAGTAAAAAATGTTCTAATAGGCTATCTAATTTTGAAATTTGAAATTCTATTCTTTTCATACTTTCACTTTTAACTCATTTTAATTCAAGAAATTCTAATTCTGAAGAAATTATCATAAGAGGAGTTTTGAATTCATGAGCAATTTGAGAATTAAACTGTTTAAGTGATTTATTATTTTTTTCAATAATTTCTAAAAAATTATTTAAAGAATTTCAAATAATATTTATTTCATCATTTTTATCTAAATTTAATTTAATTTTTTTTATATTATTTAAATTAATATTTTTTAATTCTTTTGAAATATAAAAAATATCTTTTAAAGCTAATTTAATAAATAATTTTTTAGAAATTATATATGAAACTAATGTAAATAAAATTAATAAAATTAATCATATTTTAATTATTTGTAACTGATCATTGTAATATTTTGTAACATTATATGGAGAATAAAAATTTCAATTTTCTTTTTTATAAATAAGAAAAATATTTTTATTTTTAATATATAAATTAAAAAAAATTTTTTTATATCATTTTAAATCATCTTCTTTTTCTTCAAAAAGATCTAATTCTAAAAGTCATTTTAAAAAAATATTATCATCATTTTTTATTTCATCAGAAATTATTTCTTTATATCAAATATTTATTGCATTAGTTATAATATGGTTTTCTTTGATTTCTAAAATTTCCCTATTATACCAAGAAAAAAATAAATATAAATTTAAAAAAATAAGTAAAAATCAAATTATAAAAAAAGTAAATAAACTAAAAATAATAGAAATTCTTGTACTTGTTTTAAATTTATTTTTCATAATTTTTATTTATAGAATAACCATATCATTTGATAGTTTTTATCAAATGTTTTCATAATTTTTTTCTAAGAGAATAAATATTCACATCTAATTTATTGTCATTAGAAAATAAATTTTCTTCTCACCAAATTTTTTCTAAAATTTGAGTTCTTGAAACAGTTTCTTTGTGAAAAATAAAATCAAATATTTGAAATTCTTTTAGTGTTAATTCAATTTTTTTTCAGTTTTTTTTAATTATTTTATCTGAAAAATTTATTTCTATATTTCATATTTTTTTTATTTTTTTTATATTTAATCTTTTTGTTAAACTTAAAATTCTTAAATATAATTCTTCTACTTTAAAAGGTTTTACAATATAATCATCAGCTCCTGATTCTAGTCATAATATTTTATCATCATCTTGTCATTTTGCAGTCATTATAATTATTGGAATTTCTGATTTTAATCTAAATCTTTTACAAAGAGTTATTCAATCAATTTTTGGAAGCATTAAATCAAGTAAAATAAAATCAAATTTTTCAAGTAAAAATTTTTTAACAGCTTCTTCACCATCAAAAACTTGAATAATTTCATAATTAGGATTCTTTAATCTTAAAATTTTTGAAATATTATTTGATATTTCCTTATTATCTTCTACTAAAAGTATTTTCATAAAATATTAATTTTTATATTAAAACTAATTTTTATATTAAAGAAAAAAACTAAAAATGCAAATATTTGTATTTAAATTTTATAAAATTATTTGATTAAATAAAAAAATGTTGCATAAATAAAAAATATATGATAAAATTGTAATTAATAAAATATTTTAAAATAAACTGAAAAAAAATATAAAAAAAAAATAATTTTTTATAAAATAAAATCTAAAAAATATTTAAAGAAATATTAATTTTTAAAAAACTTTTTATGGAATACAAAATTTTTCAATTCTTGAGAACAAATATTGAAATACCTTTTTTAATAAGGTTTATTTTTGGTATTTTTTTTATTATAACTTCCATTATTCCTATTATATTACCAATTTTCCCCTGATCACTTTTTGTTTGACTTATAATGCTTGTTTTATGAATTTTATTTATAGTTCCTTGAAAAAAAATAAAATATGTTATAAAAATAAGAAAATGAATAACATATTGAATAAAAAATTATAATAAAAAAAGAATATTAAATCATAAAATAAGAGATATAAAATTTCACATAAAAAAAATTCTTAAAAATTAATTTTTTAAAAACTTGAAAAATTAATTTAAAAAAAGCTTAAAAAGTTATTTAATTTAGATAAAATAAAAATATTTCTAAAAAAAAATTATGCTACAATTTCCAGATTTTGATGAAAAACAAATTCTTTTTATAGAAAGTTTTGATGCAAAAAATATTAATTTTCAAAATGAAAATCTTGTTATAAAAGAAAATTGAAAAATAAAAAATAAAGTAAGTTTATATAAAATATTTACTATTTTTTTAATTTGAGAAACTACAATTACAAGTGTTTTAATAAGAAAATTTCAAGAATTTTGAGTTACTTTAATTTTGCTAAAAAAAAATTTTTTACCTTATTTAGTTATTTGAAATGAAACTGAATGAAATTTTGTTTTGAGAAAAAAACAATATGAAAAAACAGAAGAGGAAATGCTTGAAATAGCTAAAAATATAGTTTTATTAAAAACAAATAATCAGTTAAAATTACTTAAAAATATTAGAGAAAAGCAGTGGTTTATAAAAAGAGATATTGAAAAAATAAAAGAAATAATTAAAAAAATTCCTGAATCTACAAATTATGAAAGTCTTTTGGGTTATGAATGAAATGTGGCAAAATTATTTTTTGGAAATTATTTTTGACCAATTTGATGGGAGAGAAGGGAACCGAGGACAAAAAGAGATATTCAAAATTTGCTTTTAGATATTTGATATACTTATTTATTTCATTTTATTGAAGCACTTTTGAGACTTTATTGATTTGATAATTATTATTGAGTTTATCATAGAACTTGGTATTCTAGAAAAAGTTTAGCCCTTGATTTGATGGAGCCTTTTAGGTGTATAATTGACAGGGAATTGTTGAAAGCTTATAATTTGAAGCAAATAAATCCTAAAGATTTTAGTTTTCAAAATGGAGCATATATTTTACCGTGGCAGAATTCAAAAAAATATTCAGGGGTTTTTTTGAAAGCAATTATGAATAATAAAAAAGAAATGTTTTTTTTCATAAAAGATTATTATAAATTTTTTATGAAATGAAGAAAAGAATTTCCGAAGTTTGAGATATAATTCCCCCTATCCCAGCCTTTCCCCCAAGGGAGAAAGGAGTAATTTATTTTTTTTAATTTAAAAAAAATGTTAATAGTTACATATGATATTTCTGATGATAAAGTTAGAGCTAAATTTTCTAGATTATTAAAAAAATTTGGAAGAATGTTACAATATAGTGTTTATGAAATAAAAAATTCTCAGAGAATTTTGAATATTTTAATTACAGAAATTGAAATGACTTTTGCACCAAAATTTTCTTGAGCTGACAGTATTTTAATAATTCCAATTTCAAAAGCACATAGTGAAAAGGTGATTAGATATGGACAACCAGCAATGGAGGAAGAGGAAATTTTATTTTTATAAAAAAAATTTTGATTTTTTAGCTTTTTAATATACAATGGTTTTGTAAAAGTTTTAAATAAATTATTTTTTTTAAAACTATTCTTTAAAATTCTCTTGAAAAAACTTTTAATAAAAATTTTTTATTAAAGGTGGAAATTTCATTGTTTTGTTTAAAAATTAAAATCTTTTTTTATTGTGTTTAAATAAGGAAGAATTGATAAAAATGCAAAAAAAATTGCAAACCTAAGTCTTAATTTTTTAAGATTATGTTAGACAAGCCAAAAGTCATAAATTTGAAAGATAATTTATTTGTATCTTTTGGCCTTATTCTAGCTAAAACAGCTATTTAAACACAATATTAAATTTCTACTTTTGTAGATAAGACAAACAAGGTAAAGACTGTGTTATTTAAACACAATATTAAATTTCTACTTTTGTAGATTTCCTATTTCTTTTACCTTACTTTTTTATTTAAACACAATATTAAATTTCTACTTTTGTAGATTAATTTATGATTATAAATCTAAATCAGATTTAAACACAATATTAAATTTCTACTTTTGTAGATATCCATACAAATCAAACTGTAATAAAATATTTAAACACAATATTAAATTTCTACTTTTGTAGATAAAATGATTCCTACAATATATTTTAATATTTAAACACAATATTAAATTTCTACTTTTGTAGATAAAAGATTAATTATTGTACTAATTTTTATTTAAACACAATATTAAATTTCTACTTTTGTAGATTTTTGTCTCCTTGTAATGATGTAGCCATATTTAAACACAATATTAAATTTCTACTTTTGTAGATTTTGCTATAATATCAGCTATTTCTTTATTTAAACACAATATTAAATTTCTACTTTTGTAGATCATCAATGAATAGAATTTTGTTCATATTTAAACACAATATTAAATTTCTACTTTTGTAGATTACAAACTAGATGTAGCCAAGAAATTTATTTAAACACAATATTAAATTTCTACTTTTGTAGATTCATCATCAGGAATATTTTTATGCAAATTTAAACACAATATTAAATTTCTACTTTTGTAGATAACTGTTATTGATGGGGAAATAATAGATATTTAAACACAATATTAAATTTCTACTTTTGTAGATAAAGGATAGCTTTTAAATCATCTGTATATTTAAACACAATATTAAATTTCTACTTTTGTAGATCTGTATTAATTGAACTTATCCCAATTAATTTAAACACAATATTAAATTTCTACTTTTGTAGATCTGTATTAATTGAACTTATCCCAATTAATTTAAACACAATATTAAATTTCTACTTTTGTAGATCTGTATTAATTGAACTTATCCCAATTAATTTAAACACAATATTAAATTTCTACTTTTGTAGATAAGATCAAAAAAAGAAGCAGAAAGAAAATTTAAACACAATATTAAATTTCTACTTTTGTAGATTAGAAATAGATATAAACCTAAAAAATATATTTAAACACAATATTAAATTTCTACTTTTGTAGATTTGAAAATTTTAATTAATTCTTTTTATTTAAACACAATATTAAATTTCTACTTTTGTAGATACTTAAATCTTATCTTGCTAAAGACGAGATTTAAACACAATATTAAATTTCTACTTTTGTAGATTTTATTGAGATAAAAAAGTTTGAACTTATTTAAACACAATATTAAATTTCTACTTTTGTAGATAATTGCAATTTCTTTAAAAAATTTCATATTTAAACACAATATTAAATTTCTACTTTTGTAGATAATTCCCAGTCGTCGAATAGGTCTTTTTATTTAAACACAATATTAAATTTCTACTTTTGTAGATTCAAAATTATTTTCTTTTATTTCTTGATTTAAACACAATATTAAATTTCTACTTTTGTAGATAAGCTCAATACAGAAATCATAGAATTATATTTAAACACAATATTAAATTTCTACTTTTGTAGATGTATAATATTATAACCATTATTTTTTTATTTAAACACAATATTAAATTTCTACTTTTGTAGATTTACTGATTGTCCCTATAAAATTATAATTTAAACACAATATTAAATTTCTACTTTTGTAGATTAATCTTATAACCTCTATATGTTTTTATTTAAACACAATATTAAATTTCTACTTTTGTAGATTTACATATATTTATATTAAATTCTCTCATTTAAACACAATATTAAATTTCTACTTTTGTAGATGAAACTAATAAAGAATTATGCAAGAAAATTTAAACACAATATTAAATTTCTACTTTTGTAGATAACTTACAGTATTTTATTTGTTAGCTATTTAAACACAATATTAAATTTCTACTTTTGTAGATAGTTATTGATGTTAACTATATTTTTAATTTTAATATATTTTTATGATAGATAAACTTTTTAATTTAATTCTAAAATTTTGGAAAATAATTTTTATTATTTGAACTATTTTACTTATAACAGTAATTATATTTATATATTTATTTTTTTATTGACTACAAAAATATAATAATAAGCAAGTAAAAAAAATGAACCAAAATGAACAATATAAAAATTATTCTGACTATAATTATAAAAATATAGAAAAATATAATAAAAAAGTTTTTGGTAATTCTCAAAATAAAGAAAAAAAGCAAAAAAATAAATTAAATTCTATCTTAAAAGAAAAATATAAAGAATATAAATCATTAGAAGAATATTCTAAAGATAAAAATAATAATTCAATTTTTATGTTACAAGAATTTAATGATAACTATGAATTTAATCCAAAAACAGGTAAATATAAAAGAAATAATAAACCTTTTAAAAAATTTGATATACAAAAAACTTTTGGTAAAAATAGTAATGTATATAAAAATTTTTAATTATCTGGAATATAAAAATAATCATTATAATAATCACTTGTAACAGAAATATATTTTTCATCTCATTTTAAAAATTCTTGTTTAGTATATTTTTTATTATAAATTTATTAAACAATGTCTTTGGACTTTACACTTAACAGTTAAAAACTAAAAAAAGTAAAGTCTTTTTTTAGACTCTACTTTTTAGGGGGCTGTTCAATGATTCTGCAAATTTGTTTTCTTTTTTTTATTTCCTCCCCAGCAAAAACACTCCTAAAATAATCAATACTAAATTCTTAATTATATACTGTCCTGCTAAAGTCAAAACTCCAAAAGACTGCCACACTAATTCTGGCAAGAAAATCACTGGCAAAAATGTTGTGAACATATGGAATAAAAATACTAAAAGCAATATTTTCTTATATTTACCAATCAAAAAACCAATTCCTATCAACATTTCAAATAATCAAAATGCAATGAAAAAATATTTAAAAGGCAAAATAATATCTAAATGAAATACACTGAATAGTTCCTTTACTAAATCTTCTGCTGGACTAACACCAATTACTTTCAAATACCCATACCAAAAGAAAATTGAAAATAAAACAATTCTTCCAAGTAAATATTTTTGTTTATTTAAAAAATTTATCATATTTGTTTATTTAAAAAAATTATAATATACTAATCTTACTCCTTATTAAAAAAAAAGCAAATTTTATCCACCATTTTAAAGTCAATTTTTTAGTAAATGGCATAAGTACAATGTTAAAATTCAAACACAATAAAAATTTGCAATTAAAAAACATATATGCTAAAATATTGGCAGTAATTTATTATTATTTATATTTAATGCATAAAATATTTGAAATTCCTGTTGTAATAGAATCAAAAAACTATGTAAATGATTTATTTATTCCTATTAATGATAATTTATTTTTTCACAAATTTGAACATAGTTTAGAAGTTGCTTATAGAGCTGTTGAATTATGAATGAGAGAATGATTATGAATAGAAAAATTAGAAATACTTGCTATTTCTGGTATTTTTCATGATTCAGGTTTTTCTATACAATATGATAATAATGAAATAATTTGAGCTTGAATTGCTAAAATATTTTTGGAAAATTTTTGATATAATAAAGAAAAAATAAAGATTATAAAAAATATTATTATTGCTACAACTTTAGAAAAAGAACCTAATAATATTTTGGAAGAAATTATAAAAGATGCAGATTTGGATAATTTATGAAGAGATGATTTTTTTGAAAAAGCTCAAGATATTAAAAAAGAAATTGAAAAAAATAAAAATATAATTTTAGAAGAAAAAGATTGGTATACAAATGTACTTAAATTAACTTATAAACAAAAATTTTATACAAAAACAGAAAATAAAGAAAGATTATTAAAAAAAATAAAAAATGTAGAACAATTAAAAGAGTTTTTAAATGAAATATAAATTTTTATAAGGTTTTAAATTATTTTAAAAAAGTCAATAAAAAATTTCTATAATTTTTTATTGACTTTTTTTTTATAAAAATATAATGAATATATCTTATTTTTATAAAAAATATTTTATGTTTAAAAAAGAATCAATATTATTATTAATTGTTAGTTTTATTTTTTCAATTAGTATAACAAGTGCTGTTAATAATCCAGTTCCAATAGGTATAGTATGACAAACTTTTTCTGCTGATTTAGTTAGAAAATCTTTAACAAAAAAATATCCTTCTACAGCAAACATGTATTGTGATGATTATTGGGCAAGTAATGGTTGAGTTACTGCTTGGTGTGGTAAAAATTATCATTTAACAAAATCTGATTTATTAACAACTATTTTAAACCCAACTAATCCAAATCTAGTAAATTGTGTAAATAAATGAGAAATAATTCCAAAAAGAATTACATTTGATGATTTTCAAAAACCACAATTACAATGTTGTAGTTGACTTGAAGATAAATTTCCTAGTAATGCAATTACAAGAACATTTGATGAAAATTGAAGTGTAGTTTCTACAGTTCAAACTTCATTTGATAAAATGTGTATGAATATAGCAGACCAATCTTGTGAATCACAATATGAAGATGAATATAATTCAGTTAATGATTGTAAAAAAACTTATACTCTTTGAAATGTAGAAACAA
This sequence comes from Candidatus Altimarinota bacterium, assembly GCA_027066455.1. GTDB lineage: Bacteria > Patescibacteriota > Gracilibacteria > BD1-5 > UBA6164 > JAMONT01. The sequence continues at coordinate 24,098 of JAMONT010000052.1, read as the reverse complement.
CTTCTGAATTAGCTACTATAAAATATTCTTATAAAGATATTAAAAATAATAATTTAGAAATTACTTTCAAATATAAAACTTGAAATGCTTCTGAAATAACATTAGATGATAAAACTTGAACAATAGTATTATCAAAGACTTCTACAACTCAAAAAATTGAAGCTTGAAAAACATATGAATATAAAATATATGATAAAAAAAGTGGAAAATTTTTATGAAAATGAAATTTTACTGCTAACCCTTCAAGTTCTACTTGTAAATCAGAATGAGTTGAAATTATAAGTTGAGAAAGTGCAAGTTGTTGTAGTTTATTAACTAAAGTTCCTGTAAAAACAGCATATAGTTCTACTTGAGCTTTATCAAATTCATATAATTTTGTTTGTATAAAAAAAGCAGATTGAGTATGTAGTGATAAAGAAAATAAATATAATTCAGCTTCTGATTGTAACTGAAATTGAACTTGAACTTGAACAACTACTTGTTCTTCAGCTCCTGAAATATTTTTAAACTCTAATTGTACAGCTACAGAAGTAAAAAATAGCTCTGGTTGTGTTGTAAATTATACAGTTTCTTGTGATACACAAACTGGAACTTGAGTTACAGCTGATATAAATTTAGATGAATGTAGTACTGATTATTTTCCAATTTGTTGATCTAAAAGTTCAGTAAAAAAGACATATGTTAATTTCTGTTTTGCATTAAAAGATACAGCTGATATTCTTTATGCTTGAGAATGTAATGCTAGTTTAAGAGATACAAAATGATGTTTAGCAAGTAGTAGTTTATGGTGTGATTGATTAAAAAGATGTGTACTTAAATGAACTTATTGTCAAAATTTTATTTATAATCCAAATATAGATTCTTCTATAAAAACATCAATAAGATGATATTTGGATAAATTTTATGAAAAGCTAGAAAATAAACTATCTAATTCAGAAGAAAGACTTAAAACAATTGATAATATTTCTACAAAAATAGATTTAGTTATTTCAGAACATACAAAATATAAAGCTATACTTTACTTTATTATTCAAGAAGTTGAAGCAAAAAGAATAAAATATTTATCAAATTAATTTTTGATATAAAAAAAATACTAATTTAAATTAGTATTTTTTTTAAAATTATTTTAAAGTTACAAGAAAATCTTTATTTACACTTAAAGCTCTTTCTATCATATAAGCTCATTCTGACTTATTTATTTTAGCTTCAGGTTTGTAAAATTTTTTAGAATTTTTTTCTTTAAAAGTATTTCTTTTGTTAAAAATTGTATTTGCAAGTTTGTTTTCTTCTGTATTTAAATCTTCAAAATTTATAGAAATTTTAGAATTTTCATTATTAATTACTAAAAATTTATTTATTTTTTTCAAAAAATCTTTTCTTGTTAAAATTTTTCAAATATTTTTTTCAGCTTTTAATAAATTTAATTTTTTATCTATCTCTCATAAGATTTTAGAATTTGTTTCTTTATCTTTCATTTTTAACAAAGCTTTTTCTATCCATTTTTTAGCTTCAAAATCAGTTAAATTTTTTTTATTTCAAAAATATCATTTTTTAACATCCAAAATTCATTCTTCAATTAATCATATAATTTCATTATAATATAGATTTGACTTAGTTAAATCTATTGGTTTAACTCATCTTATATATTTTGCTAACAAAGTTTTCTTTTTAGAATTTATTTGTTCTATTTTTATTTTTCATCTTCATATTTTTTTTATATTGTATTTAAAAAGTAAAATTCAATTTACAGTATCTTTATATTCAAAAATTATTTCTTTTTTAAATCAATCTTTACATTTACCAAATTGACACATTTCAATATTTCAATCAGAGCTTAATTTAAATTTTCATTCATAAGGTATTTTAATAAGTCTTTCTCATTTTTTTCAACTCATTACTAATCAAGCAATATCTTGAGAACCTATTGAATTTTTATCTTTTATAATAATTTTTGCTTTTTTAACTTTTTCTTTTTCATTTTTATCAAAAACATTTAGAGTAAAACTTTTTATTACAGAACTTCATAATTTTATATAAATTTTTGTTTTACCTTTTTTATTTCATTTTATTTCAAAATATTCAGATTTTCCAATTTTTTTAAATCTACCTTTAGAAATTTTTACCTTTCTTTTAGTATCTAAAATAAATATACTAACAGGTGGTTTTCAAGTAAAATAGGAATTAGAATTTTTTGCTTTTATTTTAAAATAAATTTTTTTAGTTTCTCACAGAGATAATTTTTTATTATAATCTTTTGTAAGAATTTCTACTTCATATTTTTTTCTAAATTCTTTAGATAATTTTTTTCTTTTTTCTTTTTCACTTAAAGGAATTTTTACAAACCTTCTTGTAATATTATCAGCTTTTTCCTCTCTTTTTTCTAATTTTTCTTTTTTCTTTATTCTTTCTTTTATCTTATTTTTTCTCCCTTTTTCAAGGGGAGTACCCGCAGGGGGAGGGGTTTTTTTACTTGGAGTAAAATTTTTATTTTTGAAAACAGTTCAGTTAGATTCTATGAATAAAATTGGATCAATAGTGTTAGAAAGCAACCCATCTCTACATAAACCTCTGTTTACAATATTCGATTCTCAAGAACATTCAGCATACCGATATGGATGTCTTGTTTTGTCTGTTACATCTATTTGAAAATGCAAGTGATTTCAACTTGAAGCTCAAGTAGTTCATACTTTTCAAATTTCTTTTCAAACTTTTACTTTATCTCAAGCTTTTACTAAAATTTTAGATAAATGTGCATAATTAGAAAAAACTTTTTTCCCATTTATTTTATGCTCTATTGATATAACTTTTCCCCGACCATATTTATATCAAGCAACTATAACTTTTCAAGCTGCCATTGAATAAACTGGTGTTCAAGAAGCTGTTGCTATATCTACTCATATATGTGCTCACTTATCTGGATCCCAACCATTTTTATAAGTGGAACTATATAAAACAGTATAATAATTTCTATAAGTAGAATTATTTTTATATTTATTGTAATCTTTAGTTTTTAATACTGGCAAATTTTGCTTACAATCATTTGACAAAGTATCAAAATCCTTATACTTACACTTAAGTTTACTTACCTCTTTTAATGGGAAAGTTAAAAGATTATTAGCATAAACATTGGAACTCATAACAAACAGGAGCAGAATAGTTAGAATTTTTAACGTAATTATATTCCTCATAATATTATACTTACCAAATAAATTAAGGAAATACTGAAAAACTATTTCTTTTAAATTAGTCTTTTAGTGTTTTCTTTAACATTCTTTTTATATATTTATAAAAAACATATTAAAACATAAACAATAAGAATGTAAATATATTATAACATAAAAATCTTACTTGACAAATATTTGCAAATATTTTTAGTATATTTTTAATATTTATTAGTAAAAATATCTTAGTAAAGCCAAAAATAAAACATATTTGACTTTATATAAAATATACTGATTATATATAAAAAATAGTTTAATTTAAAAAAAATTAAAAAAAATAAAAGTTTTTAACAAAAAAAAATAAAAAATCTTGAAAAATAAAATGAAGCAAGTAGAATGCTTGAAATATTTTGTAATAATAAAAAAATAAATGCATTTTAAAATAGCTACAAGTGAATTAAAACAAGCTCTAGAAATAGTTAACCATGCTACTTCTACTATTTCGACAACTCCTATTTTGTGAAATATTTTAATAAAAGTAAATTATAAAAATATAATGTTAGTTGCAAATAATTTGGATATAGCTATTGAATACAATATTTCTGAAAATTTAGAAATAATTTCTGAATGAGATTTTTGTATAAATTCTCGTCTTTTTTCTAGTTTTATAAATTTATCAAATGATGATAAAATAGAAATTAAATTGCTTGAAAATGAACATATGGAAATGAAAACTGAAAGTTCAGATATAAAAATTAAATGAATTTCAGCTCTAGAATTTCCTATTATTTCTAATGTTAAAGAAGATAAAAATTTTACTATAAGTTGAAAAATTCTAAAAAATTCTATAGAAAAAACTTTATTTTCAGCTAGTGAATGAAATATAAGACCAACTTTAGCTTGAATTTATTTAAAAGTTTCTAATAATTTAGCTACTTTTGCTTCAACAGATAGTTTTAGAATGTCAGAATTTAAAATAAAGATTGATTACTTGGAAGAAGAGTTTTCTAAAATAATTCCTAGTAAAACAGCTTCAGAACTAAAATCGATAATAAAAGATAATGATGAAATAAAAATAATAACTTCTGATAACCAAATTTTATTTTTATTTGGAAATGTAAAATTATATTCTAGATTATTAAATGGAAAATTTCCTGATTATGAAACTTTTTTTCCAACAACTTTTAATACTAGAGCTGTTATAAATAAGCAAGAGCTAATAAATTCTCTAAAAAAAATTAATTTAATAAGTAGAGAAAATAATTTTCTGGTAAAAATGAGTTTTGGAGATAATGAAGTAGTTTTGAAAACTGATGAAACTCAAATTTGAGAATGAGTTGTAAATACAAATGCTTCAGTTGAATGAGAAACTGAAATAATATGACTTAATTCTATTTATTTTTTAGATGTTTTGTGAGTTATTGACACTGACCACATTGATATAAAATTTGAATCTCCACTTTCTCCTATTAATGTTTTACCAATAACAGAAGACAAAAAACTAAAAGATTGAGAATTTAATCATATAATTATGCCTTTGAAAATTTAGCCCTCTCTCTTGAATTCTCTCTCCCTTTACAGGGAGAAAGAGGCTACAAACAATTAAAACTTAAAAAAAATATTTTGTAATAAAAAATAAAATATTTTTCTTTTTTTATAAATTTTATAAAAAAGTTTTTCTTTATATTCTAAAAAATAATTTTGAAATTAATTAAAAAAATATTTATATTGTCTGTGATATTAATCACACCTTTAGCATTTCATACAAATTCTGTTTCTGGAATAAATTATGAAAAAATAGAAAAAAATTTAGAAAAAAATTATAAAAAAAATTGAAGAGATTTTCTTTTAAATATTAAAAAAACTATTAAAAAAATTTCTGAGAAAAAAGATTTATCTAAGCAAAAAAAAGAAATTTTAAAAAAAATAGAAGAAATTTTAGAGAGAATTGGGAAAAAAACCTCACCCCAGCCCTCTCCTACAGGAGAGGGTGAAGCTACAAAAAAAGAAAATAAAAAAATAGAAAAAAATAATAAAAAAAATACAAAAAAAATAAATTCTGAAAATAATTTGATAAATAAAAAAAGAATAGATTTTTATAATAAATATGCAAAAAATATTATTTCAAAAAATCCTATTTCAAATCTTTGTTTGAAAAAGTATGATTTAATTGATAAAATTGCTAAGAAAAATAATTTTCCTACAGAATTAATTATTGCAACTTGGTGAATGGAACATTCTTGTATTTTTAAAAATCCTAGTAATTGAAACTGAAATTTTCAAATAATTACAAGAGTTTATAAACCTGGAAAAATAACTGATAAACAGTTTGAGATTCAAGTTCAAGATTTTATAGATTTTTCTAAAAATAAATGGAAATTTTATGAAAGATATAAAAAATTAAAAAGTTGAACAATAAAATTAGAATATAATAATTATGATTTTATTTCTATAAAATACCATTCTGCTGCTTATAATGGAGTTTTTAATCATCTTGAAAATTCAAAATATATTAACTGAAATCTAAATAAAAATGTTGTTTATAAAAAAGATTGAATTACAACAAGATTTTTAAAAATTCTTGATTGGAAAATAAAAAATAAAAAGTTCTGAAATATTTTTTCTAGTTCAAAAGAGATTTTAGAAAAAAAATCTACAAAAAAAATCTTAGCAAAAAAAGAGTTTGATAAAATTATTTATGAAAAAAATTGAAAAAATTCTTTTACAATTTTTTGAACTACAAACTGAAAATTAAAAAATATAAAAGTTTTATGGCTTAATTGACCAGAAAAAGAAGAAGCTTATAAATTGCAAAATTATAGTTTTTGAAATGGTTTTTTTATTTATAATATAAGGGAAAAATATGAAAATATAAAACCTTGAATAAATAAATACAAATTTTTTTGAGAAAGTAAAAATGGAAAAAAGTTTGAAAAAATTTTAGAAATTAAAAATTAAAAAATAACCCTCTCTCTTGAATTCTCTCTCCCTTGCAGGGAGAAAGAGGCTACAAAAATTTTAGAAATTAAAAATTAAAAATGAATTTATTAATATATCTTGTTGCATTTTTGGAATGATTTACAACTTTGTCTGTAGAAATAGTTGCTCTTAGAACTTTTACACCAATAATTTGATCAAATTCCATTTCAACTTCAATAATTCTTTGAGTAATATTATTAGCTCTTTCTTATTGATACTATATTTGATGAAAAATGTCATCAAAAGTAGTTAACTGAGATACTACAAAAATAAAAAAAATATTAATATTAAACTTGATAATTGCTAGTTTATATTATTTTTTTATTAGTTTCGTTTTTAGTAGTGTTGTTTTATCTGCTTTACTTTTTTCTACTTGAAGTTACTTTTTTTCAATATTATTTGCTTCAATAATTTTATTTTTTATTCCTGTGTTTCTGGCTTCCCAAACCATTCCTTTATTATCAGAATTACTTAAATGAAATAGTTTATCTTGAGAAAAAATATGAAAATTACTTTTTTATTCAACAGTTGGTTCTTTTGCCTGAGCTGTTTGAACTTCAACTTTATTTTTTCCTTTAATTTGAGTTTTTAAAACTGGAGTATTATCAAGTATTTTTTTGGTTTTATGTGCTTTAATTATGTCTATATTTTTTATTAAAAATATAAAAATGAATGTATTTTTAGCTACTTTATTAGTATTTTTTGTATATTTTAATATTGTTTATGAAAATAAAAATTCTAAAATTTTATTTGAAAAAGCAAATGCTTATCATAATATAAAAATTTATGATGCAGATGAAAAAAGAATTTTTAGTATTAATTGATCATATTCTTCTGGAATAAATTTGGATAATAAAAAGAGTTTTTTTTGATATATAAAAGAAACTGAAAAAAAATTATATGAAACTAAATCTAAAAATATTTTGGTTATTTGAGCTGCTGGTTTTACCCTTCCAAATGATGTTTCTCACTATGATTTTGTAAAAAATATTGATGTTATTGATATTGATTCTTCTTTAAAAAATATTACAGAAAAATATTTTTTAGAAAAAAAGCTGTCAGATAAAATAAAATTTTTTCCTGAACCGTCTAGATTTTTTCTAAATAGAAAATTGAAAGAAAAAAAATTTAAAAAATATGATTTTATTTTAATTGATGCTTATTCTGGAAAAACTCCACCTGCTCAACTTTTAACTTTGGAATTTTTTGAAAATTTAAATAAAATTTGAAATAATATTTATTTGAATATAATACTTGATGTAAAGTTAGAAAGTGATTTTTCTAAAAATGTTTTTGCAACTGTAAATAAAGCTTTTTGAAAATCTTATTATAAAAATGTTTCTAAAAAAAAGTGAAGATTTGCAAATATATTAATTACAAACCAGAAAAATAAAACTTATTTAGAAAATAAAATTAATTTAGAAAAAGTTTATAGAGATGATAAAAATACTATTGAATTAGATATTTTTAAAATGCAAAGTTTATTAAAAAATTAAAAAAAAATATGCAAGCAAAACTAAAAAATAGTCCACAAAGTACTGATAAAGTGCAAAAAATTTATTTTATATGAATTGGTTGAATAGGAATTTCAGCTGTTGCTAGATATTATTTACAAAATAATTGTGAAATTTTTGGTTCTGATTTGAGTAATTCAAATTTAATTGAAGATTTGAAAAAGCAGGGAATTGATATAATTATTTGAAATGATGAAAATAGGATTACAAAAGATTTTGATTTGGTGATTTATACTGAAGCAATTGATGAAAAAAATGCAGAATTATTAAAGGCAAAAAAGCTGTGAATAAAAAATTTATCTTATCCTAAAGCTTTGGCTTTGATAGCAAATTCTAAAAAATTAATTGCTGTGTCTTGAACTCACTGAAAATCAACTACAACTTCTCTTATTTCAATAATTTTGAAAAATTCTGAATTAAATTTTTGAACTATAGTTTGAAGTTTACTTTCAGAATTTGATAATAAAAATTTTTATTTTAGAAAAATGTTGGAAAATAAAGAAGAATATTTTGTAATTGAAGCTTGTGAATACAAAAGAAGTTTTTTGAATTATAAACCATTTATTGCAGTAATTACAAATATTGAATTAGATCATCTTGATTATTATAAAAATTTAGATGATTATTTATCAGCATTTTCTGATTTTATAAATAATATTAAAAGTTGAGGTTTTGTTATTTTTGATTGAAATGAAAGAAATTCTAGAAAATTGAGAAAAACTAGAACTGATATAAATTTTGTTAGTATTTATGAAGATTATTTTACTTTTTGAGAAGAAATTTTTTATTTTAAAGAATTTGAACTAAAAATTCCTTGAAATCATATAAAATATGATGCAAAATTGGCTTATGTTACAGCTTATATTTTGGGTTTGAAAGAAGAAAAAATTATTGATTCTTTGAAACAATATAATTGAATTTGGAGAAGAATGGAAATAGTTTGAGAAACTGAAAATAAAAATCTTATAATTAGTGATTATGCTCATCATCCTACAGAAATTAAATTGACTCTACAGGCAATAAAAAATAAATATTTAGATAAAAAAATTTATTTAGTTTTTCAACCTCATCAATATAATAGAACTTTGGAATTGCTTGAAGATTTTAAGACAAGTTTTGAATTTTGTGATATTTTATTAGTGCCAAATATTTATGAATCTAGAGATAGTGAAGAAGATAAAAAAAATATGACAACAGAAATTTTTTTAAAAAATTTGGAACATAAAAATAAAATTAATTGATTATGATTAGAAAATAGTTTAAAAATTATGAAAAAATATGATTTGGAAAATAAAGAAAAATTGGTTTTTATTTTAATGTGAGCTTGAAATGTTGATGATTTAAGGAAAATAAAAAAAAGCTAAACAAGAAAAATTATTCTTGTTTAGCTATTTTTTTATTATTTTTTTTAGTAATTCTATCTATATCTTTCAAAAGTTCTTCAAAAAAATTAAACAAACTAACTCAAACTATAAGTCATGCTATTCACATCAGATGCTCAGAAATTATTAAAATCAAAAAAGTCAAACTTATAGGTATTTTCATAAAACCAGAAACAATTTTTGGATTTAAATAATAAGCTTCAAGAGCATGAACTAGCAAAATCATTAGCAAAACTAAAATCCCAGAATTTATTCATCATCACATAGCAATTGCAACTATTATGATAGGAATTGAGGAAATAAAAGTTCAAACAACAGGTATAAATCAACATATAAAAACTATTATTGCAAGAGTGTATATAAAAGGAAAAATTGTTCAAGAATTATCTATACTATCTTTAAAAATAAGTCAAATTATTATTAATCAAAGTGTTGTCAAAATTGTATTAACAAGAGCAATAATTGTTTGTGCTTTAAAAACTTTTCAAAAACTGTTAACAACAGTTGTTATTACTAAATTATATTCTTCATGGAAAAAAGCAAAACTAGTTGTTTTCATAGAATTAAAATATTTTTTTAATTTTTCAAAGTCTATAATAAAAGCAAAACTTAATATTAATGCTATAAAAATTTTTAAAACCATTCCAGAAACTGTTTTTATTTGTTCAAAAATATTTTTTAAAATATCCAAATTTTTTTCTGTAAAAAGTTCATTATTATTTAGCATTTCCTTCAAATAACCACCTATTTCTTCTATTTGTCAAAATTGTGATAATTGTTTATTTATTTCTAAAATATATCATTTTAATTCAGGGATACTTTTTGTAATTTTTAATAATTCTTCAGCAACATTTGGAATTAATTTTGTAGCTAAAATAAAAATAATTCATATAAAAATAATATATTCTATTATTATAAAAAATTTTATTGAAAAAATTTTTTTCAAAAGTTTTCTAGTTTTAATTTTTGAAATAAATCTTGAAATCAAAAAATTACTTCTAGAATTTAAGAATCAAGCAAGTGTATAAGCTAAATATCAGAAAATAAAAGTTAGCAAAAATAATCATAAAAAATCTTTTAGTATGTAAATTACTAAAATAAGCAAACTATATGCTATTAATTTTTTTATTATTCTTTTGCTGAAAAAAAGAGAAAATTGTTTTGTTATACTCATATTGTTTAAAAATAATTTTATAATGTTTTTATTATATACTAATAATTGAAAAATTCAAAATAAAAAATAATTATTTATGTTTTTTAAAGAAAATTAACAAAAAAATTTTATTTTTTTTAAATTATTTTTTCAGATTTTTTTACATAAATAATTATTTTTTCTAGATTTTATAATTTTTTTTTAATTAAAAATTCAAAGCTAATCTAATTTTTAAATATTTCATAGCATTTATAACATTTTTGTTATTTGATTTTTTTTCTATATTTTCAGCTATTTCAAACATATTCATAATTTTAATTTTAATTTCTATTTCATCTTCCAAAAGAAAAATATTTTTTATTATAGAATTAATTTTTATTTTGAAAAAAACAGGTAAACTAGCTCAAAAAAGCTCTTTATTAAATTTTTCTTCATCTATATGCTTATAATTTGTTTTTTCTCCTAATTTTTGTAATTTTATAATTTTTTGTTTTTCCAAAATTACATACTTTAAATATTTAATTTTGTAAAAAAGTTTGAATTCTTTCATATTAAATAATTTTTCATTTTCTTCTTCTAAAACTATTTGAAAAGCATTTGTAGTTGAGATTGTAAAGCTAAAACTAGTAAGAAAAATAACTAGAAAAGCTAAAATTTTTTTATAAAAATTTTCCATAATTTACTTATTTATAAAGATAAAAATATAAAAGTCCAGTAGACTTATGTATACTTATAGTATTTTTTTATAAAAAGTCAAGTTTTTTTAGAAAAAAGTCTTACTTAAAAAATTTATAGTATATCAAATAACATTTTTTTTGTCACTTATATTCATATTATTTAAAGCATTTTTTTGCTCTAAATTAATTTTTCATAAATTTTTATTGATTTTTTCAAGAGCTTCTTTATTTTTTTTATGATTTTTTCTAGTTATAAAATATTTTTTTATTTCAAGTAATTCTAAAGAACCTAAATATATACTTCAGCAATTTACACAAAAATTTATATTAATTCAAGAACCATAAAGATATTTTCTTCCTTGCATTAATCAACTGCAATTCAAACAAACTATTTTGTTTCAAACATTATTTTTTTTAAAATCTCATTTTGAAATATTTTCTCTATTTAAAATAACTTTGTCAAAAAAATTTTCTTTTTCAAGAATTTCTTTAATTTCTCAAAAATTTAAAAAAACTCAAAAACATTTAGAATTTGTACATTTATCTATTTTAACTCAATCTTTTTCTATTTTTTCCATTTTGGAATTACATTCTGGGCAAATTTTTTTTTCTGTGAATAACATTTTTTTAATAGTTATTTATAATATTTAAATTATTTTAACATAAAAAGATATTTTTTTCAATTTTTCTTTAAAAAAATAGTTAAAATAAATAATATAGTTACAATAATGGCAGAAGTTAGACAATAAGGACAAAAAGTTTTTATCACAAAAAATTGAAGATAAGTGAAAAACATTGAAAAAGCTAGTCAAATTGTTTGTAAAATTAACAGTAAATTTAAAACTATTTTTTGCTTTTTGATAACTAAAATTGAAAAAGTAATTAGTGTAGTAATATAAAAAATTATACCAAAAACTGCTATAGGAATTCCTAAAAATTCAGAATATTCACTTTTTAATACAGAATTACAACCACCAGAATTTTCACTAATATTACAAAAACCAGTAGTTTCTGAATAATGTAAAAAAGTTAAATAAGAACTTATTATTATTCATAAAATAATAAGTAAAAAAAAGAATGTTTTAAAAGTTTTCATAAAAGTTTTTTTTAAAAATTAAAGTATTTTTTTATTTAAATTATTCATCTAATTGCAGAAATATTAAAACTGTAATCCATTTTCAAACTACCAATTATTCCTATATATCAGCTTTTTCATTCTATAACTATTGGTTTTAAAATAATTGTATAATCTTTAAAAAAACTAGAAATATTTTCTTCTCAAATAAAAACATTTACTGAGTTTTTTATTTTTAGTGAAGAAATAAAATGTATAAAATTAAATTTTTCTTCCAAGATTTTAACAATGTTTAAACTATTTTTTCACAAGATTTTATCATTTTTTTCTAAAAAGTTTGAAACTCAGTTATATTGCATAATAGAATTTTCAGGAATTATTATAAAAGAAATTTCTTTTGTAATATTTGATAATTCATAAGTTATTTTATGAATAGAATCAGCAAAGTCTTTTAAATTTGTAGAAGTATTTTTTATAGAATCATCTGAATTTGTAATAAAAAAATCTGGTTTTTGTTGCATTAAGTAATCTACAAAAGCCCTTAATCCTTTTGTAGATGGTAATCTTCAAGCTGAATTATATGGCTGAAAAATTAATTCTAATTTCTCTAATTTTACCATATCATTTCTAATTGTTGCTGAACTTACTTGCAAGTCATATTTTTCTAAAAGTAATTTACTTCATAAAACTTTTCAAGTTTTCAAATATTCTTCAACAATAATTTTCAAAACAGCAATATTTCTAGAAGTTAATTGGTTTGTTTCCATAATAATTATTTTTTTTCAGGAAATAATTTAACTAAATTATTTATAAAATTTTCAGGAGAATATTTTTCAAAAACTTTTGAATAATTAAATTTTGCCTCATTTTTAACCAATTTTTCTATATTTTCTTCTAAACTTAAAAGAGAATTTGGTTTAAAATAAGTTAAAGAATCAGAAAATATTTCTTTTATTGCTGGAGTTTCTCAAGCTAAAATAGGAGTTCAAATATTCAAAGCATTATTTAATTCAAAAGGAAAAACATCATAAAAAGTTGGATAAATTATAAAAGAAGCATTTTTATAATAACTATAAATTTCTTTATCTTCATCATCAATATTTTTTATATTTCCTATTAAATCATATTCTAAGGCCAGTTTTCTTATTTCTACATCATTATATTCTTCTCAAATAAAAACAATATCAAGTTTTTCAGAATTTTTTTGATTGTAATTATAAATTGCTTCAAAAAATATTTTTATATTTTCTTTTCAACTTCAAGAATTATAAATTACAAATTTATTTTTACAAAAAATATTTAATTTTCCATCATATTTAGAAAAATCTTTTTTATAAAAAAAAGGATAAACATTATTTATTTTTTCTTCTGAAATATTCAATTTTTCATTAAGAGTATGTTTATTATTATCTAAAAAAGTTACTATTTTCTTTGAATATAAACTAGAATGTTCAAGAAAAAAATGATATTTATATTTTTTTGTAAAAGTATTTACATCAGTAGTTTCATATAATAAATTATTCAAATTATTTATTATTAAAATATCTTCTGATTTGTGTAAAATAGGTCTTCAAAGTCCAAAAAAAATATTCAAATCATTCAAATGTTCTTTTAAAATATTTCTAAAATTTACCTGATTTTTTACAGAAATTGTTTCAAAATTAATTTCATAAAAATCTAAATTTTCTTTATTTTCTTCTTTTATAGTAGATTTTTTATTTAAATATATATTGAATAAAATATCTGACTTTTCAGCAAGTTTTTCTATTATTATATTTATAATATCATTATTTATTTTTGTATTTTTAGAAATTTTTTCTCTTAAATCTAATCAAATTTTCATATACTATTTTTTTATTATCTAAATATTATGATTTTATAATACTTATATTTTTTTTTTTTACAAATTTCTTTTTCTACATTTTCATAGCATATTACAATTTTTTTTTGTTTTTTGAAAAAATATATATATTATGTAAAAAAATAATTTATTAAAAAAATAAAAATATGTTTATAGTAATTGATGGAATAGATGGTTCTGGAAAATGAACTCAAGTAAAACTTTTAGAAGAAAAATTGAAAAAATTATGAAAAAAAGTAAAAATTTTAGATTATCCTAGATATGGAGAAAAATCAGCTTTTGCAGTTGAAAAATATTTGAATTGAGAATATTGATTGGAAGTTTCAGCAAAAGCTGCTAGTATTTTTTATGCAATTGATAGATTTGATGATAGTTTTAATTTTAAAAAAGATTTATGAAATTATGATTTTATAATTTCTAATAGATATGTTTCAGCATCAATGATTCATCAAGCAGGAAAAATAGAAAATGAAATAGAAAAAGAAAATTTTATTGACTGGCTTTATGATTTGGAATATAATATTTTTGGGATTCCTAAACCAGATATGACAATTTTTTTAAATGTTAGCCCAGAAATGAGCCAAAAATTAGTTTTAAAAAAAGAAAAAAGAGAATATTTAAAAAATTGAAAAAAAATGGATATTCATGAAGAAGATAAAAATCATTTAGAAAATGCACATTTTTCAGCAATGAAAATAGTTAATAAATTTGATAATTGGATAAAAATTGATTGTGAAAAAAATGGGGAAATGAAAAGTATTGAAGAAATAAATAGAGAAATTTTGAAAAAAATTTTATAAATCAAATTTTTTTTGCTTTTTTTGTAAAATAACTAAAAAAAAATTTTACTTTTGAAAAAAAATATTTATAATCTCATTGTTTTTAAAATTCTAAGGTTTTAAACATAAACTTTAGAATTTTTTATTTATTATTTTAAAACAAAAAATATGTCTAGAGAATATAGAAATATTGCAATTATTGCTCATGTTGATCATGGAAAAACTACTTTGGTAGATTATCTTTTAAAATCTGGTGATAATTTTGATGAAAGAATTGGTTTAGAAGAAAGAGCTATGGATAGTAATGCTCAAGAACAAGAAAGAGGTATTACAATTTATTCAAAAAATACAGGTATTATTTATAAAGGAAATAAAATAAATATTGTTGATACTCCAGGACATGCTGATTTTGGTTCTGAAGTAGAAAGAGTACTTAGAACTGTAGATTCAGTTTGTTTAGTTGTTGATGCTTATGAAGGTCCTATGCCTCAAACTAAATTTGTACTTAAAAAATCTTTAGAATTAGGACTTCATCCAATTATTGTTATTAATAAAATGGATAAACCAACTGCTAGAGCTGATTGGGTTATAGATCAATTATTTGATTTATTTGTTCAATTATGAGCAACTGATGAACAATTAGAACATCTAAATCAACCAATTTATGCAATTGCTAGAGATTGACTTGCTTGGACTGATGAAAATCCTGAAAGAAAAGATATTACTCCACTTTTAGATTTTGTAATGGAAAAAGTTGAACATGCTACTAATGATGCTTCAGCTCCACTTAAAATGCAAATTGCTAATCTTGGTTATGATAATTTTCTTTGAAGATTAGGTATTGGTAGAATATATGAATGAACTATAAAAATAGGACAAGAAGTAGTTATTACTGCTAATGATTGAACAAAAAGAAAAGCTAAAATTACTGAAATTTTAACTAATGAATGACTTGAAAAAGTAAAAGCTAAAGAAGCTTATGCTGGTGATATTATTACAATTGCTGGTATTGCTGATATTTATGTTGGTGAAACTATTGCTCAAGATGAAACTGTTAAAGCTATGCCTCCAATTACAATTGATGAACCTACTTTAAAAATGGAATTTTTGGTAAACAATTCTCCTTTTGCTTGAAGAGAAGGTAAATTTGTTACTTCTAGACAAATCAGAGATAGATTAGAAAAAGAAATGGAAACAAATGTTTGATTAAAAGTTGATTTTAGTTCTTGAGATAATTTTGAAGTTGCTGGTAGATGAGAATTACATTTGTCAGTTTTGATTGAAACAATGAGAAGAGAAGGTTTTGAATTACAAGTTTGAGCTCCTGTAGTTATTATGCATCAAGAAAATGGTAAAAAAATGGAACCAATAGAAAATGTTACTATTTCTGTTCCTGCTTGAGTTGAATGAACTGTTATTGCTGAACTTGGAAAAAGAAAAGGTATGATGAGTAATATGATTGAAGATAATGGAATTGTTAATTTAGAATTTTCTGTTCCAACTAGAGGACTTTTAGGTTTTAAATCACTATTTACAACTTTAACTAAATGAGAAGGTTTACTTTCTAGTTCATTTGATAAATTTGAAGAATATAAAGGTCCAATTGAAAAAAGAGATGTTGGTTCTATGATTTCAATGGAAAATGGTAAAACTATGGCTTATTCATTATTTAATTTACAAGATAGATGAACAATTTTTGTAAAACCAGCTACTGAAATATATGAAGGTATGATTTTAGGTGAATCAAATAAAGGTCAAGATTTGTCTGTTAATGCTACTAAAAATAAAAAATTAACAAATGTTAGAGCTTCTGGAACTGATGAAGCTTTGAAACTTACTCCACCAAAATTAATGAGTTTAGAAGAAGCAATTGATTATATTTCTGGAGATGAATATGTTGAAATTACTCCTGAAACTATTAGACTTAGAAAAAAATATTTAACTGAAACAGAAAGAAAAAGAAATAAAAAAGGATAAAATTTTTTAGAAAAAATAAAAAAATAAAATTATTTTTTGACAAAAAAAGCTTTTTCCATAAACTATTTTTAGTTAATAAAAAGAATTTTTGTTTGAAATATGTTATGGAAAAGCATAATTTAGAAAATATTTTTTATTATTAAAGTAAAAAATTTGGGTGGAACCGTTCAAAATAAATATTTGAACCCCAAAAGTAAAAATTATTTTTACTTTTGGGGTTTTTATTTTACTTTAAAAAAATATTATGAAAAATAAAGAACTAAAATCAGGTTTTTTTCTTCCAGAACTCGGCTTTTGAACTTGGCCAATGTGATGATATAAACATAAAATAGAAAATTATGATAGTTCAAAAGATATTGAAGCAATAAAATTTGCAATAAAAAATTGAATAACTCATTTTGATACAGCTGAACTTTATGGAACTGGTTCAGCTGAAGAAATTCTTGGAGAAGCTATAAAAAATTATGATAGAAAGAAATTGATAATTGCTTCAAAAGTAAAGGGTTCAAATTGTAGTTATTCTGCAATAAAAATGGCTTGCAAAAAGTCTTTAAAAAGATTAAATTTAGATTATCTTGATTTATATTATATTCATTGGAGAGAAAAACAATTTGATTTGAAAGATTGTATGAAAGCTATGGATGAACTTTTGGAAGAAGGTTTGATTAAAAATATTTGAGTTAGTAATTTTTCTCTAAAAAGTTTGAAAGAAGCTGAATCTTATACAAAAAATAAAATTGTAGCAAATCAAGTTCATTATAATTTAATTTATAGAGAACCAGAACAGGAATTACTTGAATATTGTCAAAAAAATGATGTATTACTTGTTGCTTGGAGACCTCTTGAATTATGAAAATTAGCGAATTCTTGAACTTCTGTTTTGGTTGATATAGCAACAAAGTACAAAAAAACTCATGCTCAAGTTGCTATAAATTACCTAACTAGTCAAGAAAATGTAGTTACTTTATTTAAAAGTAATAATTTAGAACATATTTCAGAAAATTTGTGAGCATTAAATTGGAATTTGAGTCAAGAAGATTTAGAAAATTTTAAAAATAATTTTTCAGCAAAAGTAGAAAAAAGTGATACTATAGCTTTGGGTTAATTTAATTTAGTTTTTAATAAAAATATTATGAAAAGAATAATATCATTAATAATAACATTTTTTATATTTATTTCAGTTTCCTCTGCATGTGGTGAAGAAGCAATACAACCTCATAATTATTCTTCTGTTTGAAATAATTATGAAGTAGAAAAATTACAATGGCATTTTGAAAGAGTTGAAGCTGTTCTTAGAGAAGTTGATACTTCAAATTTAAATGATAAGCAAAAACAAAATAGATTAAAAAAATTAGATTTATTAAATGAGTATTCTAGATTATGAAATTTTCCAAATAATGATAAATTTCCTTGAAAAATTATTCCATTTTTTAGATGAAGTAATTGAAATTTATGTGCTGTTTGATACTTAATGTATGCTGATTTAGAATATAAAGATTTTGTTAATGAAGTAGCTAGAACAAATAATAATGTGAGAGTTATGAATATAAAAGATAATGAACTTTTTGATTCTTGGCTTAAAATAAATTGATTTACAAAATTAGAAATGGCAATGGTTCAACCTACTTATAATTACAAGAATCAATATGATTATGAACCTACTATCTATGATATGTTATATATTATACTTTTTTTATTAATATTTTTTGTTTTATTACTTACTTGGAGATGAATATGGTTACTTGTATATAGTAAAAATAAATTAGAAGAAAACAAAAAGATAATAAAAAATAAATGAATAAAATATATTAAAATAGCTTTTATATTATTTATTATATTTATAATACTTACTTTTATTCTTTTATATCTTTAAATATTTAATAGATAACTAAAACTAATTTTAATATTGAAAGTATTGATTAATAAATGATATAACTAAAAATATAAAAGAAATATGACATAATTGTTGAAATGCTGAGACTGAAATAAAAATTTCAAAAAATGAAGATTTATATCTTATTTTAGATTTGATTAAGCAATCATATATTATAAATAAATAAAATTTTAATTTTTAAAAAAAACATTATGAAAAAAGCATTAATAATTATTGATTTTATAAATGATATTATTTCTCCTGAATGAAAATTAGCAGGGAAATGATATGCCAAATTTGCTTTAGAAAATAATATAATTTCTAATACAAATGAAAAAATAAAAGAATTTAAAAAAAATTGAGATTTAATAATTTTTGTAAAAATAACATTTAAACAAGATTATTCTAATCAACCAAAAAATTCTCCACTTTTTTGAAAAGCTAATGAATTTGAAATATTTAAAGAAAATTCTGAGTGAAATAATTTTTATAAAGAATTAAATATTTTAGAAAGTGATATTATTATAAATAAAACTAGAGTAAGTGCTTTTTATAAAACTGAATTAGAAAATATTTTAAAAGAAAATAATATTAGTGATTTATATTTTTGTTGAGTTGCAACTGATTTAGCAATTGAATCAGCTGTGAGAGAATGACATGATAGAGATTATAATTGTTTTATATTAGAAAAATGTTGTGTTGCTTGAGATATAGAAACACATAAAAATTCTTTAAAAAATTTAGAAAAAATAAGTAAGATAATTTAATGAAAAAAAATATTATGAAAAAAACTAAAGAATTGTTTAGTGAATGGAATAAGCAAAAACAAGAAATTGAACTTAATTGAAAAGCATTTAAAATAGTAAAAAAATGAGAAATTTGGATTTCAAAAATTTGAATAAATATTTGATGAGAAAATTCTAAAGATGATGATTTTACAAGACCTATTTTGATAGTTTCAATATGATTATGATGAGATTTAATTTGAGTATTACCATTTTCTTGATGATATAATTCTAATTTTGAAAAATATTATTTTGAATTAAATAATCATAATAAATATTGATTAAAAAAAGAATCAAGGCTTTTATTAAATCAATTTAAAGTAATAAGTAAAAAAAGACTATTATATAAAATAAATAATCTTTCTACCAAAAATAAAATTAAACCTATTATTTGAAATAATGTATTAAAAATAATTAATGAAAAAATAAAAATGGTTTTTAGTTTATAAAAAAAAATCACCTCAAGATAAGAAGTTAATCTCTTGAGGGGTTGCTCCATATAGGTGCTAAGTATTAGTATTCAACTAATGACATAATAATTATATTCAAAAAGACCTAAAAAGTCAAATTTAAAATTTAACAATAAAAAAATATTATGAAAAAAATAGAAATGAAAGACATTGTAAACCTATGTCAAAATAGAGGTTTTGTATATCCTTGAAGTGAAATTTATTGAGGATTGGCTAATTCTTGGGATTATGGACCTTATGGGAGTTTATTAAAAGAAAATATTAAAAATCTTTGGCTAAAAGAATTTATTAGAAAAAGAACTGATACAATGCTAATTGATGCCTCAATTATTATGAATCCAAAAGTTTGGGAAGCTTCTGGACATGTTGGTGGTTTTGCTGATCCATTAATGGATTGTAAAGAATGTAAAGCTAGATGGAGAGCTGATAAATTAGTTGAAGAATTATGTGAAAAAAATCCTGAAATAGAAGTTCCAAAAGATTTTTCTTGAGATAAAACAGAAAATACAAGACTTGATGAAATTATAAAAGAATTAAATATTTCTTGTCCAGATTGTGAAGGGAAAGAATTTACTCCAATCAAAAAATTTAATTTAATGCTAAAAACTTTTTTAGGTGTTACTGAAGATGGTTCAGCTTTAGCTTATTTAAGACCAGAAACAGCTCAATGACAATTTGTAGATTTTGCAAATGTTGCTAGAACTTCTAGAAGAAAATTGCCTTTTGGTATTGCTCAAGTTGGTAAAAGTTTTAGAAATGAAATCACTCCCGGGAATTTTATTTTTAGAACAAGAGAATTTGAACAAATGGAAATAGAATATTTTGTAACTCCAGGGGAAGATGATGAAGCTTTTGAATTATGGAAAAATGAAAGTGAAAGATTTTTAACTCAAGTAATTTGACTTGATTCAGAAAAAATAAGATTTTCTCCAATAAAAAAAGAAGAGTTGCCTCATTATTCTAAACAAGCTTGAGATTTTGATTATAAATTTCCTTTTGGTTGGGGAGAAGTTGAAACTCTAGCAAATAGAACAGATTATGATTTAAAGTCACATATGACAGCTTCTAAACAAAATTTGGCTTATTTTGATGCTGTTAATAATAAGAAATTTTTGCCTTATGTTATTGAGCCAGCAATGTGATTATCAAGAATTACTTTAGCTGCAATTTGTGATGCTTATACAATCGATGAAGAAAATAATAGAGCTTATTTGAAATTTGAGCCAAGAGTTGCTCCAATAAAAGTTGCAATTTTACCAGTAGTTAAAAAGATTTGAGATTTGGCAAAACAAATTTATGCTCAAGTTTCAGAAGATTTTATGTGTGAATATGATGAAGTTGGTTCAATAGGGAAAAGATTTGCAAGAATGGATGAAATTTGAGTTCCATTTTGTATTTCAATAGATTCAAATAATTTTGAAGAGGGAAATGTTACGCTTAGAGAAAGAGATAGTATGGAACAAGAAATTGTGAAAATTAGTGAATTGAATGAGTGGTTGAGAGTGAGGTTGAAGTAGTTTTTTATAAAAATTTAGCAAAGGGTTGAAACCCTCTGTTGACTAGCTGTTTAAATTATTTAAATAAAAAAAATATGAAAAAAGAAAAAGATTATATAAAAAATTTAATTATAAAATCTAGTAATTTTTTAAAAACATCTGATTTACAAAAAACTAAAAATATATTAAAAAAAATATTTAATAGCCAAGATATTTTAAAATCAGTTTTATTTTTAGATTTTATGTATTCTACAAATTTATCTAAAAATAAGTATGCAATTGATGATATTGTTGAATATATTAACTCAAATAAATTTAAAAATTTATTTAAAAATATTTGAAAAGATACATTTTTAGAAATATCACAAAATAAGTTTTGATTATCAAATAAAAAAGCAATCTCATTTTTTTCAAAATATTTTTTTTATTTAACTAATTTTAATTTTCCTATTTATGATAGTTTAGTTATAAAATCTTCAAAAACTATTTTTAATAAAAAAATAACAGCAAAAAATTTTTATGAAACATTATTTGAAATAAAAGAAGAATACCAAGTAACTTTTGAAGAATTAGATTGATTTTTATGGCTTTTTTGAAAAATAAAAAAATGAAGTTATACAACATTTTTAGAGAAAGAAGAGTATAAAAAATTAAATGAAATATATAAAAAAGAAAATAGTAATTTAAATTTAGAAGATTTTGAAAAAATATTAGAAGAATTAGTTAATTTAAAAAGTTTAGAAAAATTATAATTTAATAATAAAAATTAAAATTATGGAAAAAATATTAATTATTTTAAGTTTAGTTTTTATTTTACTTTCTTATTGAGAAGTAAATAAAATTGAAACTACAAATAATAATGAAAAAGAAGTTATTAAAGAAACTAAAATTTCTAAAAATAATAATATAAAAAAAGAAAAATGATTATCTACTAAAATTAAGAAAGAAATTTTTAAAAAATTAGTTGAAGCTGAAAAAAAATCAAAAATAGAAGCAGACAAGATAGTTGATATTACAAAAATATGACTAAATAAAAATGATATTAAAAAACACAATATTATAAGAATTGAAAATGAAAATAAGAATAAAAAAGCAATTTATGAAAAATATAAAATTACAGAAGAAGGAGCTGGTAATATAGTTTGAGAATGATTAGTTAATTGATGGGAAATGTAAAAAAATTTTTAATGATATTATTGAAAAAATTTAGTAAGTTTAAAGAGAGATTGAAGTAGTTTAGAAAAATACTAAGTTTTTTATAAAATATGTTCTTTAGTTGCTATAAAAAATTTCTAAAAAAATTTGCAAATTATATTAAATATGTTAGTATAAAAGTACATATATATGTCTAAGACTTAGAAAGAAATAATGGAAAAAAAGAGTATTATAAGTACTCTTTTTTTGTTGCTTAAAATTTTTTTGTAAATATAATAAAAAAAATTTATTAAATAATAAAAAAAATTATGCAAAAAATATTAATTATTTTAAGTTTAGTTTTTATTTTCTTTTTTACATCTTGTACTTATGATAAAAATTTATATCTTATAATAGAAAATCAAACTAATCACACTGTTTCAAATATTTTATTAAATTATACATCATCAAAAGAATATATTGAAATAAAAACACTAAATTCTGGAGAAAATTATAAAGTAAAAATAAATAATTCTATTGAAAACTCCTTAAAAATAAAATATATAATAAATAATAATTCTACTGAAAAAGTTGCTATTGGTTATTTTATTAAAAATACAAAAGGAACTAAATATTTTATTATTGAATAATTAAAAATTAATTTTAAAATTACAAAATTATACTAGACTTTGTCCTTCGCTAAAACTATTTTTTATAACAAAAATAGCACACATTTTTTACATTAACCCATAATAAATAAAAAAATGGAAATACTAGAATACTTAAGAAGTTTTAGAATACTAGATTATGCAATTTTTGATTTAATTGTTAGTTTTTGAGGTGTTTATTTATTATCACCAACATTAACAAAATTATTCCTTAAAATATGACTTGAAATAAAAAGAAAAAATTGGATGTTTTTAGTTTTGCCAATAGGAATTATATTTCATTTGATTTTTGAAAATATAACGCCAATGACTAGAGATTTTTTAGATATTAATGATTTTTATTTATTAAAAATATTATTATTAGCTTTGTTGTTTTTGGGTTTGAAGGATATTAAAAGAAAGAAATAACTTATGAAAAATAAAAAATATTTTGCAATTATTAAAAAAATATATATTATATTTTATAATCACTTATTACTAACAGTCAATTGTAATTTTAAAAAAACAACTTAATTAAATAATTATAAAAAAATATGAGAACTAAAAAATTTAATGAAGGATTAATTCATTCAGATATAGAACTAAAAAAAAATCAAAATACTGAAGAAATTAGAAAAACTTTTTTAAGTGAAGTAAATTCTATAATAGAAAATAATAGAAGTAAATATACTGAACTTTTATCATCATTTAGCACTTTTGATATTACAAAACAAATAAATATTGTACTTTGATTATGTGAAAATAATATAAAAAAAGAAGTTGTTGATTTATTTTTTACAAAAATAAATTTAAAAAAAGCACTTAAGGAAATAGGAGAAGAATGATGGGATAAAATATGGATATATATAAATGGTGAAGAATATATGAAATTGAGAAAAACAAAAAATATAAATATAAATAATAAAAATATAAAATTAATTTTAAAAAAAATTAAAAATACTAAATTAAAAAAACCTTATAAAAATTTAAATTTTTTAGATGAAATTAAAGAAGATTTTGATGAAAATACATTAAAAGATTTTATGGAAATAAGACAAAATTTTACTTATAGAATAACAAGAGTTTTTTTAGAATTGGCAATAATAACAAAAAATGAAAAAATATTTTTTGAAAA
>JAMONT010000051.1 GCA_027066455.1 Candidatus Altimarinota bacterium | reverse complement strand
AAAAATCAAAGATTAGAAATATTAGGAAACCTGCAAAAAGCTTATTCTTGAACAACAATAAAAAATACTTTAAAAATAAAAGAATTACTTGATTTAGATATTTATGATAAAAATAATTATATAGCAAGTATTTGAGCAAAACAATACATACAAAATTTAACAAATGAAGTTTGAGTTTTAGATATAAAAGATAAAATAAAGCTAAATTTTACAACATTTCCAAATGATATCAGGCAAATATTTGCAAATTGAAGTGTTTTTACTAAACATTGGCAAACAAATGATTGTAATCCAAATGATATGACAGTTGTAGAATTAGAGCCTTGAACAGATACAATACCAAATATTTTAGCTGAAAATACTATTTATGTTTTAAATGAGGGGAATTATATAATGACTAATAGAAGATATATAAGATATAAGTGTATTTGAGTAATTTGAAAAGGAAAAGTAAAATTATTTACAACTGGTGAATTTGATCAAATATTTTACTCTTATTATAATGCTAAAAATATAATTTTATCAAATTTTATATCAAATTGAAAAGATAATTGAAATTGATGAACTCATAATAGAGTTAAATATTGCATAGGTTTTAATGGAATATGAAACAGTACAGTAAATAATTTAATTATTTACAATTGTGATAAATGATTATATTTTTACTCAAATTCTTGAGAATATAGTATGATAAATAATGTTATACTTTATAATAATTTAGAATGATTGTCATTAAATAATGAAACAAGAAAAAATGTATTAAATAATTTATTGATTTATTCTAATATTAATAATATTACTTCAAAATCAATTTCAACAAAAAATGTAATAAATAATTCTATATATTTTAATAATAAAAATAATGGTTTTGTTGGTCTTAGCTTATTACTAAATAATTTGTTATTTAACAATAATCAACAATGAATATCTACATACAATTCAATTTGAATTTTTTTAATAAATTCTAGTTTTGTGAATAATACTCATATTGTATATTATTTTAACAGTAATGTTACTTTAAAATATTATTGAAAAATAAAACAAATTGCTAATACTGTTAATCTTAATGCTACTCAATGAACAGATTGATGAACATGAAGCTTAAATTTACCAAATTGAAGTTTGGATACTAGTTGAACATTTAGTGAAGATTGGGTAGTAAAACCAAATATTGCTGGTTGGGATTATACTCTTAGATGAAAACAATGTTTAACTACAGAAAGTTGTACAAATAATAATTTAACAGAAGATTTTAGCTGAGACATAACTTATACATTTTGAAAAAATATTCCTAAACAAAGTAAACCAATTAGATGGAATGAAAATTTAGGAGAATTTGAATTTTATTGAGAAGATTGAGTTGATTATGATTCTAGTAAATATATTGGAGAATGGTAGAAAAATAATTATAAAAATCTTAGAAAATTTTTTCTAAGATTTTTTATTGCAAAAAAATTTTTAAATATATAATAAAATTATATTAAAAATTAATTTAAAAAAATGAGAAAAAATATATTACACCCTTGAGCTTGAGAATTGAACTATGAAATTAGAAATATAGTTTGAGTTGCTAAAGAAGTAGAAAAATATAATAAAGAAATAATTTGGGAAAATATTTGAGATCCTGTTGCTAAATGAGAAAAAATCCCAAGTTGGATGAAAAAAATAGTAAAAAATGCTTGTGAATTAGATGAAATTTATTGATACTCTCCAACTAAATGACTTTTAAAAACTAGAGAATATTTGGCAAAAAATAATCCAAAAATTGAGCCAGAAGATATTATTTTTTTTAATTGACTTTGAGATGCTATAAGTAAGATTTATAAATCTTTATCTTTTGATGCTAGAATTATTTGACCAAATCCAGCTTATTCTTCACATTCTTCAGCTGAAGCTGCTCATGCTGGGAGTGAACATATTACTTATAAATTAGATCCAAAAAATAATTGGAATCCTGATTTTGAAGAATTAGAAAATAAAGTAAAATATAATCCAAACATTGTTTGAATTTTGGTTGTAAATCCTGATAATCCTACTTGAGCAGTTTTTGGAAAAGATATTTTAGAAAAAATAATTGATTTAGCAAAACAATATAATCTTTTTGTAATTTTTGATGAAATTTATGAAAAACTTGTTTTTGAAGATAAAAATAGAGTTTTATTATCTGAAATAATTGGAGATGTTCCAGGAATTTCTATGAGGTGAATGAGTAAAGACTTACCTTGGCCTTGAGCTAGAAGTGGTTGGATAGAAATTTATAATAAAGATAAAGATAAAAATTTTTCAGATTATGTAGATAGTATTTTTAATGCAAAAATGATGGAAGTTTGTTCTACAACTTTGCCACAATTTGTTTTGCCTGAATTATATAGTTCAAAAGAATTTGAAATTTCAAGACTTAAAAGAATTGAAAAATACAAGCTAAGAGCAAAAATAGCCTCAAAAGTTTTTTCTGATTTAGATTTGGTTTCAGTTGTTGAACCTTTAGGAGCTTTTTATTTAAGTATTACTTTTAATTTAGAAAAATTTAATTTGAATTGAAGTTTAGAAATAGAAAATGAAAAATTAAAAAAGTATATAGAAAATTTGATTGTTTGAGCTAGATTTGATAAAAGATTTTGTTATTATTTATTAGCAAATACTGGGATTTGTACAGTTCCACTTAGTTGATTTAATTCTAGTTATGATGGTTTTAGAATGACTTTACTTGAAGATGATTTGGAAAAATTTAAAAATATTTTGAAAATAATAAAAGAATCTATAAAAAAATTTTCTTAAAAAAATGTAAAAAAAATTTGTAATAAAATTCTAAAAAATAAAAATTTTGGAAGTTTTTTTTGCAAATATAAAAAAAACGTGTTAAAATATTACTAAATTTAAATATTTAACATAAATAATATGAAAAAACAAAAAAATATTTTATTAAAAATAGTATTTTTTCTTGCATTAATTTTTGCATGATTTTTTAATATGACCTATACAAATGCACAAAGGGACTCTATTTCAGAAAAAGCAAAATTAAAAAGAGAAATTAATAATAGAACTTTTTACCAAACAGCTCATAATCTTTTAAGAGAAAGTTTGGTTTTAGAAGAGCATTTTAATGTGAATTGAGAAATAAATGTTGCTTCTGCAAACAATATGTTAAATATAGCAAATGATGGAATAAAATATTTGAAAGATAATTTAGAAAATGATAGATTGTTAAAACATTTCCAAATTGCTCTTAGAAAATGAATAAAAGAACCTAGAAATAAAAATGTTTATGGGGAAATTTTGAGTTATATGATGGCTTATATTGATAATGCTGATGTTTATAGAATTGAATGAACTTTTATGGCTAATCCTAATAAATGAAGTTCACCTTTAAATGTTACCTTAAGATCAAGAGTTGTTGATAAATCTTGAACTAAAATACCTAAATCAAATATGACTTGGTATATGTTAGAATGAGCAAAAAAAATAAGAATATGAACTGGGCCTTCAGCTAATTATACAATAAATTGAGAATGAGAAATTATTGTTTTTTTGGAAGTAGTTTCTTCACATAAAAATTCTTTTGGGCAAACAGATGTTTTACCTCTTGTTTTAACTCAAACAATTACAGTTTGAGAAAAAGCAGCTAATCTTTCTTTCACAGTTAATGGTAATAATATAAAAAATAAAACTCAAATAAAATTTACCCCTGAAGAAGCAAAATATGGGCTTGTTTTTGACCCAAGTAGTACTTATGCTAATGGTTGAGCAACTATTATAAAAACTGAATGGAATTTTTGAAATGGTCAAACTAAAACTTATGATTGAAAACCAAAGCTAGAAAATGTTAAATATTGAATAAATGATACTTATACAGTAATTTTGACTATTACTACAAATGAAAAAAGAAAAGTTACAAGAAAAATTGATATATATATTCATTATCCTATAGCTGTTATAGAATGATGAAAAGATGAATGATATATTTGAGATAAATTTTCCTTTCAAGCTAAGAAAAATAATTGAATTAAAGCAGCTAAATATAAGTGGAAAATATTGGAAATAGGTAGTGATGAAAAAGTAGAAATGTGAGAATGACCAAGTTTTTCTCATGAATTTTTGAAAA
Organism: Candidatus Altimarinota bacterium; assembly: GCA_027066455.1. Classification (GTDB taxonomy): domain Bacteria; phylum Patescibacteriota; class Gracilibacteria; order BD1-5; family UBA6164; genus JAMONT01. The sequence goes on along the minus strand of JAMONT010000051.1, from coordinate 5,355 downwards.
AGTGAAAATTTAGACTATTCTTAGAAATTACTGATTTAGCTAATAGAAAAGATACTGATACAAAAGAAATTGTTATTTTTTCTAGACCACCTGTTGCAAAATTTAATATGAAAATTGCAAAAGAAAATTTTCCAAATATTGTATTTTTTGATGCTACAGATAGTTATGACCCAGATTATCAAGACCAAGCTTGACTACAATATGTTTGGACTATAGATTGAGTAAAAGTAGAATTAGATGAAAAAAATGAAAATTCTAGTTTATGATATTTTAAATTTGATACTATTTGAGATCATAAAATAGTATTAGAAGTTTTGGATTCAGATTGAATGAGTAGTAAAATTTCAAATTCAATAGATATAAAATCTGTTTTATGAGTAGATTTCAAAGCTTCTCCTTGAGTTGCTTTAGTTTGAACAAAAATAACTTTTAGTGCTAAATCTGATAAAGCAAGATTTTTTAAATGGGATTTTGGTGATGGAAATAAAAAATCTTGAAGTAATAGTAGAATAACTCATTCTTATAAAAAAACTTGAGATTATAAAGCTAGTTTAATAGTTGAAGATAGAGTATGAAACACAACTAGAGTAAAAGCAACAGTTTATGTATGAGAAAGATGAAAACCAAAATCAATTATTGGTATTTTAAATGCTAGAACAGAAATACCTATTTTTAAAGAAGGTGTTTGTGATTGAAAAGATGCTTATATTATTGATAGAAAAGACTCTTTTAGATTTAATTGACAAAAAAGTGTAAATATTGATTGAAGAGAATGAAATTTGAAATATTTTTGGAAAGTTTGAAATGATGATATAACAAGATCAAATTGAATTAATGTAACTTTTTCTAAAAAATTTGATTCTCTTTGATGTATTCCAATAAAATTAACAGTAACTAGTAAAAGTAATTGAAAAATTTGAAAATCAGTTATTTGGGTAAAAGTTACTAATTTACTTCCTACAATAAAAGGTTTATCAGTTCAAAAATTGGAACAACATAATAATCCAATGGTAATTCAAATCAATGCTATTTGAGCTGTAGATCCAGATTGAGCTATTCAATCATATTTATGGTATTATTATACTGAAGATGATCCTGAACCACAACAATATAGATCTACTATTTGACCTTCTGCAAAATTTACTATAACAAAACAAGAAGGTAAATATTATTTTGTTGTTATAATGAAAGATAGTAACTGAGCAAAAGCAAATAGTGAAGAAATAACAGGTTCAGAATATACTTTAGATGTATATTTAGATTGAAATAATGTTAATACTCCAATTATCAATTTCAAAGCTGATAATAATAATGCTTCTATTTGAGATAAGGTTAATTTTAGTGTAATGGCTAAAAATATAATTTGAACTGATATTTCTAAAACAAATGATACTTCATATTATTGGGATTTTGATTGAGATTGAAAATTTGAAAAATGACCAAGTTCTTGAAATACAATAACTCATATTTACAAAAAATCTTGAAAATTTAATGCTCAAGTAAAAGTTGTTTATAAAGGTTCTTCAAATAGAAGAATTTTAAAAATGAATGTTCATAATCCATTAAAAGCAGATTTTGATTATATATCTATTTGAAATAAATTTATTTTTGTTAATATGTCTACTTGAAAAATTGACAAAATAAAATGGGATATGTGAGATAAAAAAATTCTTAAAAATAATGATTACAATATTTATTATTATAAAGATTGAAAAAAAGATCATAAAGTAACTCTTGAAGTTGGAGAATGAAATAAATTCAAAGAAATTTCTAAAGATGTAACAGAAAATATAAAAAATAGATTTAAGTATAGAAAAAGATGATTACATGTTATAACTTTTCCAAGAATGCAGGAAAATACTATAACTTTAACTAAAGAAGAAAAATATAAAAGAGTTTATGTTTACTTGTGAGAAAGTAAAGTTAAATGAGTTGAATTTCAAAAATATACAATAGATTATGATATTACAGAAGATTCTAATGCAGATAGTAAGGCTGACAATGATATTGATAATATTGATGATAAATCTTATGATAAATGAACTCCAGCAATTATAACACTAAATAATTTGAGAGAACAAACTATTAGGGTTTCATTAATATGAAAAGATGATGATGTTTATGATTATAAAGATATAAAAATTGTTAAAGAATATATAGAAAAAGATGAAAAACTTTTAGAAAGATTAGATATTTTAGAATTTATTTCAGCTACTCAAGAAGAAAAAATTAAATTAGAAGAAATAAGAGAATATATTAGAGTTTTACCTAAAAAAAATAGATTAGATGCAATACAATATTTTGAAAGATTGGATGAAAATTGGTGAGATAATTCAGAAAAAATAGTAATTATTAATGATTTTTCTGATTATGTTTTAGATATTGTTGATATTAATAAAAAAATTCTTCCAGAAGCAGAAAGTATAAATAATATATTAGAATCATTTTCAAATCAATTTGGTATTTCTATTTCTCCTGAAAGACAAGCACAATATGATGCAATTATAAAAATTCTTGAAGGTAAATCAATAGAAGATTATGATAATGTAATTGAAGCATTAAAATATATTAGAGACAATGAATATGATATGGAAGAAAATACTAAAAAAGCTAAATTTATTTATAATGATAATCTTAAAGATAACAAAACTTTACTTGATGATGAAAAAAGAGCTATTAATGATTATATAAGGCTTTTACTTTGAACAAATGAAGAATTAACAGCCTCTTGAGCAGTTGAGCCAAATGAAAAAATAGTAGATGAAGGACCTTGAATTTTTTCAAAAATATTTTGAGGTTTAGCTTGATCTTGAATTATAATGACATTGCTTTATATTTTTTGATGATTTATTTGACTTTTACTTGCCTTGATATTAATTTTCCTTATTATGTATTTAGTAAATAATTCTAAAAGACAAAATAAGGTTTGATTTGCTGATTATATAATTGAAAAAACAAGATGAACAAAAAATTATGAAACAGAAGATAATGAAGTAGTAGATGATATTTTTGCTGATTTAGATGATACAGAACCAAAGGATTTAAAACCAAAAGAGCAAGAAATAAAAAAAGAAAAATCTTCAGTTGTTAGAGATCCATTAGCTTTTAATGTAGAAAAAAAAGAAGAAAAAAAGGAAAAAAACAATGAAGAAGTTCCAGATTGGTTAAAGTGAACAACAGAGGAAAAAAAAGAAACTAAGAAAGAAGAACCAAAAAAAGAAGAAATAAAACCCTCACCCCAACCCTCTCCCTTACAGGTAGAAGGAGAAGCTACAAAAGTAGAAAAAAAAGAAGGAAAAAAATCTGATGATATTCCAGATTGGTTAAGTGGAGTAGATTTGGATGAAAAAAAGGAAACTAAAAAAGAAAAAATAAAAAATCCCTCACCCCAACCCTCTCCCTTGCAGGTAGAAGGAGAAGCTACAAAAGTAGAAAAAAAAGAAGTAAAAAAATCTGATGATGTTCCAGATTGGTTAAGTGGAGTAGATTTAGATGAAAAAAAAGAAACTAAAAAAGAAGAAATAAAAAATCCCTCACCCCAACCCTCTCCCTTGCAGGTAGAAGGAGAAGCTACAGAAAAAAAAGAAGAAATTAAAAAAGAAAAAACTCCAGTTAAAAAACCTGTTGTTAAAAGAAAAAAACCAGAAAAAAAGATAGAAAAATGATTAGAATTTTCAGATGATGATTTAGAAAAAATTACTGATATAGAAAATTGAGATGTTCCAGATTGGTTAAAAGAAGAAGTAAAAGTAGAAAAAAAAGTTCCAGCAAAAAAAATAGAAGAAAAAGAAACTTCTAAAACCCTCTCTCCTGAATCCTCTCTCCCCGATGTGGAGAAAGGGGCTACAAAAAAAGTAATAAAAAAAGAAGAAAAAACTGATGATGGAATTCCAGATTGGTTGAAAGAAGAAGCTATAAAACCAAAAAAAGAAGAAGAAAAAGCTGATGAAACTAAGAAAATTTCTAATACTAAAAAAACTAAAAAGACTGATGAATCTAGTGATACTAAAAAGACTGATGAAAAAAAATGAGATGATTTATGGGATAATGGTATGGATATTCCTGATTGGTTACAAGATGAAGTTAAAAAGTAAAAAAAGAAAATAGTTATAAATTTAATTTATAATTATTTTTCTTTTTTACAAATAAAAAAAAATTCTTATACTGATAACAATTTATTTTTTTAAAAATATATTATGGAAAACAAAGAATTTAAAAAATTAGTTTTAGAAGGTTTTTCAAAATTAAATTTAAGGTTTGATAACCTTGAACTAGAAGTAAAAGAAATAAAATGAAAAATTACAGGAATAAAGGCAAGTTTAGACAAACTTACAGAAGAATTTTTAGATTTTAAATGAGTTACTGAAAAAGAATTTGAAATAACAAGAAAACTTATAAATCAAGCTTTTCTAAAAATTTCTGAAAACTTATCTTAATTGAGATACAATTAAAGAAATGGAAAAAGTCTTATTTAAGAAAACCAAGAATTAGACAAAGAACTACACTAAAAGAATATGTATAAAAAATTTTAATTTAATTTAACAAAAAAAAATGATAATTTCACAACAAAAACCAATAAAAAATATATTAATACCAACTGTAATTGATAAAACTCCTACTGGAGAAAGAGCTTACGATATTTATTCTAGATTACTTGAAGATAGAATTATTTTTCTTTGAGAAGCTATTGATTCAGCAGTTGCAAATACTGTGATTGCACAACTTTTATTTTTAGAAAAACAAGATAGTGAAGCTCCAATTACAATATACATAAATACTCCAGGTTGACATGTTACAGCTTGATTAGCTATTTATGATACTATGCAATATATAAAATGTCCAATTGTTACAGTTGCTGTTTGATTAGCAGCTTCTATGGGTTCTATTATTTTAGTTTGATGAGAAAAATGAAAAAGATATTCTTTACCAAATTCTGAAATAATGATTCACCAACCTTTGTGAGGAGCTGAATGACAAGCTACAGATATAAAAATTGCAGCAGAACATATAATAAAAACATGAAATAGACTTTATTGAATTTTGGCTAAACATTCATGAAAAAGTATTGAACAAGTAGAAAAAGATTGTGATAGAGATAATTATATGGACTCAAAAGAAGCTTTAGAATATGGTCTAATTGATAAAATTATTTAAAAAAAGATAAAAATTTTGACAAAAAAAAATTTTCTTTATAATATTTTGGAAAATAATTTATAACTAAAAAAATAAAAAAAATGGCTCCAAATGAAACAGTGATAAAATTTGAAGGTGTAGCTTTTGAATATGTAGAATTAAAACCAGTTTTAGAAGCTGTAAATTTTAATATAAAATCTGGAAAAAAAATTACTTTAATGG
>JAMONT010000050.1 GCA_027066455.1 Candidatus Altimarinota bacterium | reverse complement strand
ACAAAGCTCATAAAAAAATAATATCTCCAATATCCAAGTTATAATGCAAATAATATAAAGAAATTATTGGTCACAAAAAAACAAATGAACTAAAAAAAGTCCAAATATAATGAATTTTTAAATTTTGTAATCAAAGTTCTTTTTTGTTCATAATTTTCATATTTTACCCTAATTTTTTAAAGTTTACTAAAAATTTTTTCCATAATCTCGTTAACAAAATCAAAATTTCAATCTCAAGTAATTATAACATCATAGACTTTTTTATATGATTCTAAAAGTTTTTCTTCATTAGAATTCAAAAATCATATTTTTAACAAATTTTTATATTCAAATCCATCAACCATATGTGGGTCTCATAAACTATCTCAAAGTAAAATTACATTTTTTCTATTTTCAACTAATTTAAAAATTTCTGGAAATTCTTTTAAAACAGTTTCATCTTTATTAAAAGTATTAATTACAGGTTCTTTATATCAAATAGCAAAACCTTTTTCATCCCAAATAAACTGATTTGAAATAATTTTAATATTTTTTTTATAATTTTTATTATACTCAAAAAATAATTCAACAGCATCTGTTCATAATCAGTTTGCAGAAATAAAAACTAAAGGAATTTTTTTATTTTCTAAATTTTCTAAAAAAATATTTACTCAAGTTCTAAATTGTGTTATTCAATCATTTATTATACTTTTTATATTATTTTTATTTAATTTATTTTCAATTAATAAATCATTTACTTTTCTCCACCACTCATCCATTTTTTTATTTTTTTCTTGTTTAGAAAGTTCAGGATTAATTTCAAATGGATAATAATATTCAAAATATTCTCTATATTTTTTAGAATATTTTTCTCATAAATATCGTTTTTGTTCTAAAACAGAAATAAGAGCATGTCTTTTTTTTCAATTTATAGAATATTTTGTAAAAGTTTTATCAAAATCAGCTAAAATATGCAAATTTTCTATAGAGTCTTTTTTTATATTTTCTAAGATTTTTTCAAATTTTTCTTTATTAGTTATTATTATTTTTTCCATAATTTTTTTTATTAAAATAATTTTTTTATATAAGGAACTTATCACTTTTTAATATTTTGTCAATTTATTTTCCAAAAAAAATTCTTGACTGTAAACTAAAAAAAAGTATAAAAGGAAGTAATAAAAAAAATAAAAAAATAATTTAAGAAAAAAATATTTTAAAAATTAACTAAATTAGAAAAAATGGCAGAAATAAATTATAAAGATCAAGAAGTTTTTATAAGATATTGATTTTATAATGATTTAAAAAATTCTTCAAAAAAATATGCTCATATTATAATGATAGCAACAAAACCTGATATTATAAAACAAGCTCCAATTTACTTGGAATTAAAAAAAAGATGAGAATTAGTTATTTTAGTTCACACTTGACAACATTATGATTATAATTTAAGCAAATGAGTTTTAACTGAATTCTGAATGGAAGTTGATATTAATTTAAATATTTTTTGAGAAATAACAAAAAAATATTCTTTAATTGTTGAAAGACTTTGAGATTTTTTAAAAACTCTGCAAGAAGATTATAAAAAAATTCCTGTTCCTTATGTTCATGGTGATACTATGACTGCTGCAACAGCTGATAAAGCTAGTTTTTTATCAAAAGTTTCAGTAGTTCATGTTGAAGCTGGGATTAGAACTTATACTCCAAATAAATATTTTTACTATAAATTATTTTTGGATTATGAAGCTGAAAAATTTGATTTTGAAAAATATAGAAAATCTTTGCAAGATGAAACTATTTATGAACTTGGAAGTATTGAACCTTATCCTGAACAATTTTGTACAAGATGAATAGAACCTAGTTCTTGATTTTTTGCTGCACCTGTTGAATTTAATAAAAAAACTTTGATAGAAGAATGATTTCCTCAGGAAAATATAAGAGTTGTTTGAAATACTACTGTTGATGCTATAGAAATTTCTTTAAAAAAGATAAAAAATTCTAGAGCTTTTGAAAAATTTCCAAATATGAAATGAAAAAAATTTATATTTATAACAATTCATAGAAGAGAAAATACACAAAAAAAAGAAAGATTTTTAGCAATTTATTATGCTATAAAAAAATTAATTATGGAAGGAATTCCTGTTTGTTTTTTAGGACTTTATGCAAGTGAATGGGCAATTGATAATTATTGATTAAGAGCTGATTTAGAAAAACTTGTAAAAGATTATCCAGATAATTTTGCTTATGGACCAGCTTTAGCTCATCATACAGAAGTAATTGATATGATTTCTAAGGCTTGAGCTATAGTTTCAGATTCAGGTTCAATGCAGGAAGAATGAAGTGTTTTATGAGTTCCTTATGTTACAATTAGGTTTTGAAGTGATAGAAGTGAAACAATTTTAGATTGACAAAATGTTTTAGCTCCACCAATTAATTCTTGATTAATTGCTGAAATTATAAAGTGAGCTATTTGAAATAAAAAAATGATAAAGAAAAATCTTTATTGAAAAAATGTAGCTGAAAAAATAGTAAATTGAGTTTTAGAAACTTTGAAAACTCAATGAAAATTATTTAGATTTGATGATGAAAGACTAGATCTTCAACAATTTTTTAACTGGAAAATTTAATTATTTATTAAAATAACTTTATGACAATTTTTGAACTAAATCTTTTTTGAATTAATATAGCACCAAGTTATTATTGACTTATGTATGCTATTTGATTTATAGCTTGATATTACATTATTTTAAAAAGATGATTTTTGGTGGCTGAAAAATTAGATAATTTATTTATCTATATTTTTGCTTGAGTTGTTTTAGGTTGAAGATTTGGTTATATTCTTTTATATAATTTTGAATATTTTTTGTCTAACCCTAGCAGTCTTTTCAAAATTTGGGAATGATGAATGAGTTTTCATTGAGGAGTAATTTGAGTAATAATTGCAATGATTATTTTTTCAAAAAGAAATAAAATTAATTTCTATAAATTAGCTGATCAAATAACACTTGTTTTACCAATTTGACTTGGACTTTGAAGAATTTGAAATTATTTGAATTGAGAACTTTTATGATATTCTGGTTATTCAGGATTTTTATCTGTAAATAATAGATTTCCTTCTCCTTTACTTGAAGCACTTTTAGAATGATTAGTTTTATTTATTATTTTAAATTTAGTTTATAGAAGAAATAAAAAAAGTGAGGGAAAATTTGGTTTTGATTGACAAATAGCTAGTTTATTTTTGATTTTTTATTGAGTTTTTAGAATTTTTGTTGAAGCATTTTTTAGAATGCCAGATTCACATATTTGATATATTTGGTGATATTTTACACTTTGAGAAATTTATAGTTTACCAATGATTATTTTTGGTTTATATTTTTATTTTAAATTAAGAAAAAAGAAAGAAATTTTTAATTTCAAGAAGAGGTCTAATTAATAATTAAAAACAATTTTATGCAAATAAATACAAATTTTACTATTTCAAATTTTTTTATAATTATTTCAGCTTTTTTTTTAGCTTTGAATATATTTTTTCCTGAACTTAATATTTATAATATTTTAGCTTTGCATAGCTATTATTTTGAGGCAGAAAAATATTTAATGATTCCTTTTCAAATGATTTTTGCCAACTTTTTACATGCAGATATTTTTCATTTATTATTTAATTCAGTTTTTATTTTTATTTTTTGAAATCAAGTAGAAAAATATATTTGAAGAAAAAAATATATTTTATTTTTCTTATTTTCTAGTTTTATTATAGGTTCAGTTATAATAGCTTTAAATATGTGAATAAATATTTTTTGACATTATTTTTCAACTTGAGCAACAATTTGAATAAGTGGTTTTGCAATGGCACTTTTAGCTTATTATACACTTATTTTATGGTCAAAATGAATTGATGAATATAAATGATGAATTATGGCAATTTTTTTGAATATTATGATTTGATTTACTGGAAGTGTAAGTTTTACAGGACACTTATTTTGAGCAATTGCAGGAATTTTATTTTATTTTTTAATAAAAAATAAAATAAAAAAAGAAAATTTATTAGAATTATAAAAAATTATGAAAATAACTAAATTACAAGCAGCACAAAAACAATTAAATGTAGCAATTTTTTTGTTTTTTTCTGATTATGATTTGATTTCAGTTCATACTTTAGCAGCAGCTTCAAGAGGAATTTTATATGATTTAGCAAAAAAAGAAAATATTAGTCCTAATTTGTGAGTGATAAAAAAATGATATAGGCAAAGCTATGAGATTTTTATTAGAAAAGCTCAAAATTTTTTCAAACATGCCTGAGAAATTAGAGATTCAAAAAATACTAGTTTTGATTTCAAAGAAGAAATGACAGAAATGTTATTATATGAAACAATAACTCTTTATTTAGCTTTAAGTTGAGAATTAAGTAGTTATATGAAACTTTATAAATCTTTTTATTTTTTAAAAAATTCTGAAAAAATAGAATCTGAAAAAATAAAAAAAATTATTTTAGAACAAAAAAAAGAATTTTGAAATAAAATTCCTGATAAAAAAGAATTTTATAAAAAAATGTTGAAATAAAAAAAGGTTGTCAAGAAATTTTAGATTTTTATTTATTAAAAATAAAACTTATAAAAAAAATATAATTGGTGGAGTGAAAAAAAAGAATTAATTAGTGAAAAAACTAAGTTGTCTTATATAATGTCTAAATGAAATATTAAAGAAATTTATTTTATATTTAAAAATTTTAATATTTCTGTTTTAAATAGTTGATTTAAGCTAATAGAAAATGATTTTTAAAAACACTTTTTGAAGAGAAAAAAGTGATAATTTATAATAAAAAAATATGTTAAAAAAAATATTAAAATATTTCTTCAATAAAAAACAAATAAAAAGGCTAAATAATAAAAAAAATTTTTATTTAAAAAAAGAAATTATTTTTGATAAAATTGCTTTAAAAGTTTTGAATAAAAATCAATAAAAATTTAAAATTCAACTTCCCAAACAAATAATATTCTTTCTATTTTTTTATATTTATTTAATTTTGTTTTTTTATTCCCTAACATCAATTTGCTTCTGTTTCTATTTTTATATTTCAATCAGTAAAAACTAAATTTCAAGATTTTAAATCATATTTTTCTCAATTTTTTATAATTTCTATACAAATATTATAATTAGCAAATCAACCTGGACTAAAATAATATCAACAATCTTTAGTTATAGTTGAATTATTTTTAAAATTTGAATAAGCTGAAGTTACAAAAATTTCATTTTTTCAAACTTTTATTTTATGCAAAATTGGTAATTTATTTTGTTTAAATAATTCTAAAAATAACTTTTTATTTTTTTCTATTACTTCTTTATCCAATTTTTCTCTTTTTTCATAATTTCAATTTATAGAATTCATTTTATTTGCAATAAATTCTTTAAAAATTTCATCATATTTTATATTATTTTTAACTATTGGTTCTATATCTAGAGATAAATTCAAATAATTTTTTATATATTTTAAAATATTTACAATTTCAATATTTCATTTGTCTGTTTTTTCTTTTATTAAATTATTTATTTTTGATATAAGTTTTTCATATAATTTTGATTCTTTTCATCAATTTTTTATTATTTTAACAGATATATTATTTACAACATTATTAATCTTTTGTTTTAAAATAGTATTAATTCAATAAGTTTTTGAAGAAAAACCTCCAGCATTAACTTGAAAATTTCAAAAACTAAAAAATAAACTAAAAACTAAAATTAGACTTAATAAAAATTTTCTCATAAAATTTTAAATTAAAAAAATAAATTACTTAATTATTATAAGTAATTTATTTTTTTTTAGCAAATTTTTAATCCTACATTTTAGTTCAAAGTACACAATTTTCTTGAAAAATCTAAAAAGACACTCATAATAGTAGTTACTTAACACTAATTATTATAAATGTCTTACAAATAGTTTACTCAAGAAAATATATATGCAATAGAAATATATAAAAAAGAATGATATAATTATTCACAAATAGCTAAAAAACTATGAAAATCACACACAAGTGTAAATAGAATAGTAGAAAATTATAAAAATTCTAAAACTTGAATTTTTCATGCAAAACAATGTATAAGTGAAAGAAAAAGATTAAGAACTAGAATAAATAAATAAATAAATAAATAAAATAAATAAAATAAATAAAATAAATAAAATAAATAAAATAAATAAAATAAATAAAATAGAATTAGATATGACTTCTGAAGAATATAAAAATCATAAATTTATGAAAATTTTTTTAGAACAATTTTTTTGAGAATGGAATTGAGAAAAATAAAAAAAATTTTGTAATAATAATATTTTTAATTATATTAAAGAAACATTGAAAAATTAACTTAAAAGAAAAAGTATGAACAAAAAAGAACTTTGATTACAAAATTTAAAAATCCATTATATTTGGACTTTTTTTAGTTCATTTGTTTTTTTGTGACCAATAATTTCTTTGTATTATTTACATTATGACTTGAATATTGGAGATATTATTTTTTTATGAGCTTTGTATAAAATATTTTTATTTGTTTTAGAAATACCTACTTCAACTATTTGAGATACTTGGAGTAAAAGTAAAACTATGCTACTTTCAGCTATTTCTTCATTTTTTTCTGTTATATTATATCTTTTATTTCCAACTTATTCTGTATTTATTTTAGCTGTTTTTTTTAGTGCTTTAGCTCAAGCTTTTTGGAGTTGAACTGGTCATGCAAAACTAGAAGAAGATTTGAATTTTGCTTGAAAAAAAGATGATTTTACAAAAGTTTTAGGTCAATTAATAGCACTTTTAAGACTTTGAACACTTTTAACTCCTATTTTTATTTTTTATATTTTAAAAAATTTTGATAACTGATACCAGATTTTAGCTTTTGTAGATGTAATTATTTGGTGAATAGTTTTATTTTTTGTAGCTAAATTCAAAGACTTAGAAACTAAAAATTATAAAGATTTATCTTGATGAATTAAGAAAAATTTTTTAATTCAAAAAGATACTTTGAAAGAAAGTTTTAAATTTTTAAAAGAAAATAAAAAATTATCTTTATTTTTAATTTTAATACTTTTGTGAACAGATTGAGGATTACTTGCTATAACTTATTTACCAATAATTGTAGATATTAATTCTATAGAAGATTATTTTTCTAGTTTTTTTACTTTATGAGTAACTATTTCAAGTATAATTTGAGGAATTTTAGCACATAAAATATCTAAAAAGTTTTGAAATAATTTAGTAATAGCAATTTTGTTTATTTTACTTTGAATATGACATATTTTAATAAGTTTTTTCAATGATAATATTTATATATTAACCTGAATAATTATACTTTCAACTTTTGTTTCAGTAGTTGTTTTTACTCTTTGGAATGGGGTTTTAGTGAAATTAACTCAAAAAACACAAAAATCTACTGTAAGAAGTATTTTCTTATCAATTATTTCAATTTACTGATTTTTAATTTTATTTTTTTTATCAAAATTAAATATAAATCTTGCTTTTTTAATTATTGGAATTATAATAATTTTTAGTTGAATAATGTTTTTATTTTTACGTAAAAAAATTTAGATAAATTTTATCTAAATTTTTTTTATATTTCTACTTCCCAAGCAAATAATATTTTTTGTTTCAAAAAAGTTTTTATTTTTTCTTTTAATCATTTTATTTTTTTATATTTTTCTAATTTTGGAGTTTTTAAACTAAAAATTATTTCATCATCATAATAATATTTTTTTATATTTTCTAAAGAATTTTCTGTTAAAAAATCATTTTCAGTATTATGTAAAGATTCAATTATTTTTGGTTCAACTTTTGTCATTACTTCCAAATGATCTTTTAAAGAAAATCATTCATCTACAAGCCAATTTGTAAAATTTTCATGACTAGGCATATCTATTGTTAAATATTTTACTTTTATATTTATATTTTTTAATAATTTAGAAATATATTTTAAATTATCAAAAATTTTTTTTTGTTCTTGTTTATTAAGATAAATAAGTAATCATTCACTTACAAAAATAATTTCTTTCAAAGAATTATTTTTCAATTTTTCTAATTTTACTAAATCATAAATATTTTTAAAATCTTCTTTTTTTAAAACATCTATTATTTCTAATTTTGGAGTTTTTTTTCAAATACTATTCAAATAATTATAAAATTCTTGTTTTAATTCTATAACATTTTTTTTATCAGTTTCTATATAATTATTTATTCAATTATTTGAAAAATTTAATCATCTAGGAGTAAATCAAGAAGCAAGTTCAATAATTAAAGTATTTTTTTTATCTTGTTTTTTTAGTATGTTACTTAATAATTTTCATCTAGCTTCTATTATTGTAGCAAAACTTAAGGCAGAAATTTTATTTCAATATTCTTTTCAAAAAACTTGATCAAAATTATCCCACCTTCCTTCTAATTCATTTGAACTTAATCAAGATTTTTTTAATAAAAAATTAAATACATCAAAAGAATTACTTATTTTTAGGATACTTCTAAAATAAGCAGTTAAAGAAAAAGGTTCTAGTAAAATTTTATAATTTTTTAACATAATTTTTTTATTTTTAATAAAAAATATTTTTTGAAATTATAAAGATTTATTTTAAAAAAACAAATTTAAAATAAGAATTTTCCATAGCAAGTAAAAAACATATTGTGATTTTCTGGAAGAAATTGTCTTGGATTTTTCAATTTTTGTCTTTGAAAATTAAAGTATTTTGTAGATACTTAATTAAGTACAAAAAACAAAAATAACTAATATAATTATTATTATGAAAAATAAAACAACTCCTATTCCTGATATTTTTAATAAACAAAACTGTTGAATATCAATTGTCTTTGAATGACCTGATGGTTCATGAAAAACTACTTTAATTAAAGAAATTTCTAAAAAATTAAATTTCATTATTTCAAATAAAAAAATAAATCTTTCAGATAATATATTAGAAAAATTAAATAATAAATATGATTTTATGCCTTTAGATATTTTAGGATTAAATACTATTTTTGATAGTATTAAGAAAACTGATAAAAATTGAAAAATAATAAATGAAGAATTTATTGGCTTATGAGTATATAAAATTACAAAAATATGAGAAAGATTCATAAAACAATGAGATAGGTATATTTTAAAATCGGAAAATTGACATAAAGTTAATATTTTAAAAAAAACATCTACTTTATTTTTATCAGATTTAACATATAGATCTAAATGATTTAAAAAAGAAAAATCTAATTTATTAAGATGACATGCTAAATTATTTCCATTTATGCAAAAAAAAGTTGAAAAAAGGGATTTTTCAGTATATTATACTCAATTAGAATTAAAAAATACTCTAGTTAATGAAATTAAAATATTACTTAATTGTAAAGTCTAAAGACATTATTTAACAAAATAGTAAAAGTAAGTATACTGTAAAATAACTTAACAGATTACTTAATAATTACTTTTACTATGAATATAATATATCCAAAAAAAGCAAA
>JAMONT010000049.1 GCA_027066455.1 Candidatus Altimarinota bacterium | reverse complement strand
ATCATAGAAGAATCATCTCACATATCCATATCCATTTTATCTCAATTTCCTGAATTATCAGACATTTTTAAATGGTCTTCAATAGTCATATTCATTCTAGCAGCAGCTTCTTTTTGCTCTTTAAAGTCAGAAACACTCATTCAATATTTTTCAGCTTGTTCTGCTTCTGTTAAAGGTGCTTGAGAATCTGAACAAGATGCTAAACCCATAGTTGCTACTAAAAGTAGACTTACTAATAAAAATTTTTTCATATTAAAAAAATTAAATTATAAAATATACAAGAGTTTTTATAAGTTTTCTTTCTTAGCAAAAATTTTTTATAAAAATTTTTCATAATATATTTTTTGAATTCAAATATTTTTTAAATTATTTTCTAAATCCTCTACAAGTTTAGGATTTCAACAAATATATATTTCAGGATTATTTTCTAAATTTAAATTCTTATAATTTATTCTTCAATAATTATAAGCATAAACTTTTTCTTGTGATAAAAATATATTTATTTTTAAATTTGGAATTTTTTCTAATTCTTCTAAATAAAATAAATCTGATTTTTTTTGTACTCAAAAATATAATTCTTTTTCTATATTCCAAGATTTTTCTATCATATTATAAATTGGAGCTAATCAAGTTCAAGTTGCAATGAAAATTTTTTTATTACTTGTATTTTGAACTACAAAATCTCAAAAAGGTCAAAGAGTTTTTATTTTTTCTCATATTTTTAATTTTTTAATTATTTCAGATCATTTTCAATTTGGTTTCAATTTAATTAAAAAATAAATATGATTATCAATATATTTGACTACAGAATAACTTCTTGTAATTTTTTCTTCAAATACAAAATTACAAAATTGTCATGGTAATATTTCCAAATTTTTTTCTGAGTAAAAAGATAATTCAACAACATCTTTTGTAAGAAATTTTTTAGCTTTTAACTCAAAATCTAATTCATGATTTTCAGTATGTTTTGGATTATAATGTTCATCAAGAGCTATAAAATCTTTTTTTGTTACTTGGCAAACTGGACATTTCCAATTTTCAGGAATATCTTCAAATTTTGTTCAAGGAGCAAGTCAAGAATCAGGGTCTCATAATTCTTCATCATATATAAATCAACAAGGCAAGCATAAAAATTTTTTATATCAATTTGTTTTTATTTGTTTTTTTGATTTATACTTACATTCATCTATAAAAACATATAATCTAAATAATATAAGAAATATTGCAGGATATAAATATAATCATTCAAGTCATCAAACAAAATAAATGTGTAATACTAATAATATAAATAAAGGATAAACTAATTTTTGTATATTTTTCCAAATTTTAGCTCAAATAATTTTACTAGAAAGATCATTTGAAATTATAAGAAGAATAATTGTTATAATAATTCAAATCATTCATAACCAAAATCCATAAAAATTCATTCAAATAACATCTACTCCCCATCAAGAAAAAATTTCATCAAAAAGAAAAGTACTATAACTTTTCTCCTGAGAATAAGAGCCAGACCAATATGTTCTTATATTTTCTTCAAAATCCATTAGGTGTAATAAAGAAAAAAATCAAGCTAATATTCAAATTGCTCTTCTAAATTTTATTATATATAAATATTTTTTAATACTTTTAAACTTCAAAAATATTTTAGCAATAGGAGTAATTAAAAGTGCAAAAATAATATAACAATAAGCTAAAAATCACAGAGTTTTTAATTCATTATTAGGAAACAATTCTATTGATAAAAAATACAAAAAAATTGCAGGAATAAAAGATATAATAAGTCGAAATAAAAATTTTGGCATATATAATATTAATAAATAAAATTTAAATAGTTACTTTTCTTTCTCTTAAATAAGAGAATAAAATTGGCAACACTATCAAAGTCAAAGCAATTGAAGTTATAAGTCATCCAACTACAACTATTGCTAAAGGTTTTTGCAATTCAGCACCAGTTCAAGTTGACCAAATCATTGGTAAAAGTCATATAACAGAAGTGAATGCTGTCATTAAAACTGGTCTAAGTCTTATCATTGCTCAATGAACTACAGAAAAATGAATTGCTTCTTTTGTAATTATAACATTTTTAAAATCCTGCTTTTTTAATGCTTTTTCATCCATAAGTGGAAGATTAAATTTTTCTCTAAAAGCATTTTCAAGATATAAAATCATAACAACTCAAGTTTCAACAGCATTTCAAAAAAGTGAAATAAATCATACAGCAACAGCTACAGAAAAATTAAATCAAGAAATAAATAGTGCTATTATTCATCAAATAAGTGCAAAAGGTATACTAGAAGCTACAATTGCAACAAGTCATGCATCTTTATAAGCTAAAAATAAAATAAATAATATTATCAAAATTACAGTTGGTACAACTATTTTCAAAGTATTTTTTGCTCTTAGTTGATTTTCATATTGTCCTGTCCATTCTATATAATATCAAGCTGGTAATTCCAAATTTTCATCAATATATTTTCTTCAATTATCTACAAAACTAACCAAATCTATTCACAAAACATTCATTTGTACAGCTGATCTCATTACTCAATTTTCACTATTTATTGTTGAAGGTCAATCCTCTAGAGAAATATTTGCAACTTGTGATAATAATATATTTCCAGATTTACTAGGAATTTCTAGACTTTTTATATCATCTAAACTTTCTCTAAAATTATTTTTTAATCTTAACTCAACTTTATATTTTTCTCTTCCTGAAATAGTTGTTGTAATATTTTTTCAACCTACTCAAACAGCAATTGTATCTAAAACATCTCATTTTTTTATACTATATTGATTTAATTTATTTTCATCTAAATCTATTTTTAAATATTTAAGTCCAGTTGTTCTAATAGCTGTTGTTCAAAAACTACCAGGAACATTTCATAAAAGATTTTCAGTTTTTATAGCAAGTTCTTCTAGTTTCATAGGATCATCTCAAAATATTTTTACTCAAACTTGAGCTCTAATTCAGGTAGAAAGCATATCAATTCTTCAAATAATTGGTTGAGTAAATCAGTTCCAAAGATTATTAATTTTTATTTTATTATTCATTTCATTAATAATATCTTTTTTTGTAATTCATTCTCTCCACTCAGATTTAGGTTTCAAAATAATTATACTTTCAAGCATAGCTAAAGGAGCTGGATCAGTTGCTGTCAAAGCTCTTCCAGCTTTTCAAACTACTTTTTCAACTTCTGGGATTTCTGATATTATTCTATTTGATTCTATAAGTAAATCACGAGCTCTTCTATCACTAACATCAGGCACAGTCATTGGCATATACATTATACTTCATTCATCAAGTGGAGGCATAAATTCTGAACCAATCTTTGTAAATAATCACATTCAAATAATTAATAAAATTCAACTTATTGTTAAAACTGTTTTTCTCTTTTTTAAAGAAAAAATAAGTACTGGTTTATAAATTTTTTGTAAAATTCTAACAACAGGAATTTCATGGTCTTTTTTCAATTTTCATTTTAGAAAAAATATACACAAGACTGGAGCTAAAAATAAACTAGAAAACAAAGCTCAAAGCATTGCAAACATATTTGTAAAAGCTAGTGGAGAAAATAATTTTCCTTCTTGTCACTCTAAAGCAAAAATTGGAATAAAAGAAAGAATTATTATAAAAATTGCAAACATTAAAGGTCAAGCAACTTCTTTAGTTGAATCAGTTATTATTTTTACTCTTTCGGGAAAAATAGGATCTAAGTTGTTATTACTTTCTCTTGCTTTTAAAAGCCTGTTATAAGCATTTTCGGTTACTACAATTGCAGCATCAACCATTGTTCAAATTGCAATTGCAATTCAACCAAGAGACATTATATTTGAAGGAATATCAAATATTTTCATACATAAAAATGTAATCAAAATTCATACAACAAGGGAAATGGCTGTAATAAGAGAAGCTCAAAAATTCCATAAAAATAAAAACAAAATTACAAGTGTAATTATAAGTTCAGAAGTTAAAATAGATTTGAGAGTTTCAATTGATTCATTTATCAAAGTTGTTCTATCATAAAAGGGAACTACTTTTACTCCTGTGGGCAAACTTTTTTCTATTTCAATTATTTTTTTCTTTACATTTTTTATTACTTCTAAAGGATTTTGCTTATATCTCATTATCACAATTCATCAAACTTTTTCTTCTTTTTCATCTGCCAAAATTCATCTTCTAAATTCAGCTCAAACTTTTATATCTGCTATATCTCCTAGTTTTATAGGAAGTCAATTAACATTTTTTATAAAAGTATTTTCTAAATCTTTTAGTTCTTCAATAAATCATATTCATTCAATAGCAATTTCACTTCATCAAATATCAATAACTCTTCCTGAAACATTATTATTTCAAGCACTAATAATTTTTCCAACTTCTTTTAAAGAAATTTTATAATTTGAAAGTTTTAAAGGGTCAACTATAATTTGAAAATTCTTTTTAAATCATCAAATAGAAGCAACTTCAGCAACTCAAGAAACACTTTGTAATCAAAGTTTTACATAAAAATCTTGCAAAGTTCTAAGTTCAGTCAAATTATGATTATCACTTTCCAAAGTATACATAAATATTTGTCCTAATCCAGTTGCATCAGGTCACAAAATAGGCTTTATTCAGGGAGGTAAATCAGCTGAAATCAAACTCAGTCTTTCGTTTACTCTATCCCTTGCAAAATATTCATCAATATTATCTTCAAAAATCACAGTTACCATAGAAATTCAAAGCTGACTCATAGCTCTAACATCACGAACTCAAGCTAAACCTTGCATTCAAATAGTAATAGGATAAGTAATTTGGTCTTCAATATTTGTAGGAGTTTGCCCAGGCCAATTTGTCATTACAACAACTTGATTTTCTGATAAATCAGGCAAAGCATCAATAGGTGTTTTAATAATAGCAATAACAGAAATAATAGATATTGTAATAAATATTATAATTGTTATAAAAGCATTATTAATAAAATATTTAATAAGTTTATTTAGCATTTTTTATAAGTTATTTTTTATTTAATTTTTTGTAGCCCCTTTCTCCCTGTAAAGGGAGAGAGGATTCAGGAGAGAGGGAAATATTATGTCATTATTTAACAAATATAGGTGTAATAACTATTTTTAATTTTTCATCAATTTCACCAGAAATAAGAGAAAATTCTCAATCTTCTGAAATAATATTAATGTCCCTAATTCAAAGTTTTCAATTATCTTTTTTATAATAAACAATTTTTCTTTCTCATTTATTATAAACAGTTGAGGAAGGAATTTTGAACATTAATTCTGTTGTTTCCAGATTTACATTAATAGTAGATTTATTTGGTAATTTTATTTTATCACTTACTTTTGCTTGAACTAAAATACTAAAATTTTTCTCATCTATTTCAGGAGCAATCCTATAAATACTTCAAGTAAAACTTTTATTTTTATTATTTCAAAAATAAAATGAAATTTCTTTTTTTAATTTTATATTTTCCTTCAAACTTTCAGGAACAAAAAATTTAACTTCTTTTTTTGTAATTTTTGAAAGAGAATTTTTTACTCAAGTTATTCTAAAAACTTCTTTATTTGCAGAAATTTTTTCTCCAATTTCTAAACTTCTTTTAGATATAATTCAAGAAAAAGGAGAAATTATTCTATAATCTCAAGATTTTATATACTCATTATTCAAATTTGATTTAGCTACAGCAATTTCATTTTTTATAGAAGTAATGTTTTGATTTTCTCTAGCTTCGAGTAATTTTTTAGATTTTTTTAATGTTTCTAGTTCAGCTTTCAACTTACTAATTGCAAGAGATTTTGAGGTTTTAATTTTTTTAAGTTCAAATTCTAAATTATCAATTTTTTCAGTTTTTCAAGAACTAACAACTAAAACACTAGATTTTTTTAAATTAATAATTTCTTTTTGTTTTTCTATTTGTTTCTCAAAATTTCCAATTTTTTCATTTTGTTTTCTAATTAAAATATCATAATTTTTCAAAGAATCATCATAATTTTCCTTTATTGTAATCAATTCTGTATTATACATATTTATAGAATTAATATTATTAGCAATATTTTTTTCAGTTGAATTTACAGAAACAATAGTATTTTGAAGAGTTTTTATAAGTAAATTATTTATAATAGTTATTTCATCATATTTTTCTTTAGTAGAAAAATTATCTTTTTGAGAAATTTTTACTTGAAATTTCCTAATTTCTCTCAACAATTCTTTTCTAATTTTAGAATTTTTTGCTCAAAATAAATCTGATAAATCAT
Source organism: Candidatus Altimarinota bacterium (assembly GCA_027066455.1). Classification (GTDB taxonomy): domain Bacteria; phylum Patescibacteriota; class Gracilibacteria; order BD1-5; family UBA6164; genus JAMONT01. Next base: position 3,512 of record JAMONT010000049.1, on the reverse strand, counting down.
AAATATTTATTTTATCATATTGCATTTCTTTTTCATTTGCAATATAAAAAACTGGAATAATTTTATACAAAACTTCTTCGATTTTAGAATCAAGTAAATCTTTTTTTTGTGTAATATTATTTTTTGCATTATTTAATATTTCAGTTTTTGAAGACAAAGCATTTTTTAAATTTTCTTCTAAATTAGCTAAAACTTTTTCCTCAACAGGAATTGTTTGTTTTTTATTATCAACAGAACTGTCTTCTGAATTTGTTTTATTTTTTATCAAATTTTTTATTTGAGAAATTTTACTATCAAAATTTTTTTCAGTCTCATTTATAATAATTCATTTTTCATTTATTTTTGTATCTATTTCAGCTAATTTTGCTTTTTTAACTTCTATAATATTTCAAAGTAAATTTGTTTTAGTTTTAGTTAAAGTAGATTTTATATTTATTTTTGATTTTGCTTCTCAAGCAATTCAAGGTTCAAATAAAATAGCTAAAGTAGTTCAAGCTACAACTTTATCTCAAATATCTACCAAAATATCTTTAACCAAAGCACTTCTTCTAGGATAAACTGAAGCAACATCATTAGAAATAAATTCTCATTTAAAAAAATTTTCTTTTGAAACTTTTTCAGCAAAAGTATGTTCATATACTTTTTTTTCTTTTTTTGTATTTGTTTTATTATCTCACTTTTTATTATTTTGTTCTTTGTTATTTTGAATTTTATTTTTTCAAATAATTTTTTCCAAATCATCAGAAAAATAAAAAGTTGTTCAAACAATAATTAGTAATATAAAGCTAATAACTAGCCATTTTTTCTTTTTCATTTATAATTTTTTAACAATTAAAAAAACTCCATAATTTTTTATTTATAAAAATTTTTTAGCCACAAATAAAATACCTTTATTTATAACTTAAAATAAGGAGTTTTTCTAAGAGTTATTTTTTATTATTCAAATAAGAGAAATATAATTATTATTTTTTACTATTAATCAGCTAGAATCAGGAGGAGAATTTATTTTATTTAAAATATTTTTTTCCAAATTTTCATCAAAAATAGTTAAAAAACTATAATCAAAGATTTTTATTTTATAGATTTTTTTTATAATATCATTAGAAATTTGACTATTTATAGAATCTTTAAATGGAGAAACACAACAATCATGATTCATTTTTTTACTTTTTTCTTGAATTTGAGGATTACAATGACCTTTTTTTGTTATTAAATTTGTTTTTTCTGTTTGTGTTTTTGTTTCCAAATTAACAACAGCAAAACTTGCCATAACTGTAATTACAGAATTTATAGCAAAAATTAAAATTATTGTTAATAAAGAAATTATTTTTTTCATTATTTTTTAGTATTTAAAAAAAATTAATATTTAAATATTAAAAATTAACCTTAAATAAAACTAAAAAAAATTTTTTAATATAAAAATCATAAAATTTTCTCTCAAAAAAGCAGTACCAAAAAACTTGCTTTTTTAAAAAAAATATGTAATAATAGTCTTATATATTATCTTAAAATCTAAAAAAATAAAAAAATGTTTAGTTTAGTAAAAAATTATAAAAAATTATTTTTAACTTTTATTAAAAATAATGCTTTTGAAACTGCTTCTGCTTGAGAAATTTCTAGTAAAATTACTGAACTGAAAGATTTAGGAAAAGATGGAATTGATGAAAATGAAGAAAAAAGTGTAAAAGATACTTTGCAAGAAATTTCAAAATATTTAAAAAATAATAATGAACAAAAAGTTACAAAAGAACAATTAAAAGAAATTATTGATTTTTTGGAAAATCAAAGACAAAATGCTTTGAAAAAAGAACAAAAAAATATTTTTTCAGGAAATGTAAAAGAGGATAATGATTTTTGAGATTTTGATGATTATAAAATTTCAAATTTTTTATGAGAAAAAAAATCAGAATTTGAAGCTTTGAAAGAAAAATATTTTGGTGATAAAAATGAAATAGTTAATGATACTATGGATTCTACAAAGCAAATTGAAAAAGATTTTCTTGGAAATGAAATTGTTTGAAAATATACAAATAAAAATTGAGAAGAAGAAAATGTTTTATTAAAAAATATTTCTAGTCCAGGAGCAAATGGAGTATGAGAAAAAATTAGATATGAAGTTGAATTAGATAATTCAGCTTTTATAGATAAATCAAAAATATTTAATCATAAACCAAGTGAAATTGAAATAAAAAATGCAAAAACTGAACTTTTGGAAAAATATAATAAAGAAAATGGTATAAAAACAGAAGTTAAAACAGAAATTAAACCAATGGAGGAAGTAAAAGTTGAAATTGAAGCAAATACTTATTGATTTATTATAGAAAAAGATTGAACAATTATAATGCCAGAATGAGTTGAAATGACAGATGATAATACTTTTAAAAATACAGAAACAGAAGAAGAATATAAATTAGAAAATTGAAAAATAGTAAAACTTTCTTGAGAAAAAGTAGAAACAGAAACTTCTAAAAACTCTAACTCAAAAAATTTTCAAAAAATAAATGAATCAAAAGAAAAAAATAATTCTTCTTTAGAAGATGTTAGAAAATTTTATACAAAAGTTTGAGCATTGGAATGAAATATAAATTCTATACAAAGAGAATTAATAGATAGATGATTCTTGGAAAGTGATGTAAATTGAAAAATTGATGAAAAAACTTTTAAAGCTATTAAAAAATTTCAAAAAGAAAATTGATTAAAATTAATTGATTGAAAAATATGAAATAATACTTTGAAAAAATTATTTTACCCTTATACTACAGTTGATAATTTTTATTGAGAGAATGTTGAAAATTTAGAAAAAAAATTAGGTGATAATATGTACTGAAAAGAAGCAAGAGATTGAAAAATAGATTTAAAAGATTATATAACAAAAAGTAATTCAGGAAACTTAGAAAAAAAGGTAGTTGAAACTAAAGAAAATAATATTCAAAAAATAACAGAGTCTTATTGAATTTCAGAGAAAGAATTATGAGATTTTAAAAATAATTTTCTAGAAAATTATAAAGATTGAGGGGCTATTGAAAATTATTTAGAAAATTATAGTAAACAAAAACTTACAAAAGATCAAAAAGAATCTGTTAAAAATTTTATATTAAATACTAATTCAAAATGAATTAAAGATAATAATATTTCAATATTAATAAAAGCTTTACAAAATATAAAGGAAGGTATAAATATTAATTTAGAAAAAAAAGAAAACAATAATATTGATATAATTATAAAGCATTTTGGTATTACTAAATCTGAATTTAATGATTTTAAATGAAATTTTCATGAAAAACATCAATGATTATTAGAGAATATTTTAATTCATGCTAAAAATAAAAATAAAGAAGATATTAAAAATATTATTTTAAATATAAAAAATATTAAATGATTTGATGATAATAAAAGTTTTTCTAATATAACTATATTAACTACAGAAATTAATAAAATTAGTGATAAAAAAACTAAAAAGTCAAGGGGGGGGGAGATAAGTTAGTTTGAAATGATAAAAAAGAAATTATAGA
>JAMONT010000048.1 GCA_027066455.1 Candidatus Altimarinota bacterium | reverse complement strand
TTTTCAAATATCATCAAAAAAATTTTCCATAAATTTCCTTCATTTATCATAAGAATGATATACTTTTATTAATTGAGTTTTTTGCATTTTATATATTTTTTCCTGAAATAAAAAAATTCTTACTAACTAATAAATAGTATAAGAATTTTTTAAAAAATTGCAAATTTTGACAATATTTTTTTATATATTTAAATATAAATTAAAACCCACTTTGTAAATCAAGCATTTTAGAATATTGTCATTTTAATTTTACTAATTCTTTGTGAGTTCCCTTTTCTTTTATTTCTCCATTTTCAAATAAAAATATTTGGTCAGCATCTTTTACTGTTTGCAATCTGTGAGCTATTATTATTACTGTTCTTCAAACAAATAAATTATGCATTGCTTTTGTTATTTGTTCTTCTGAAAAAGAATCTAGAGCCGAAGTTGGTTCATCTAGAATTATTATTTTTGGGTCTTTTAAAAATATTTTTGCTATAGCAAGTCTTTGTTTTTGTCATCAACTAAGTCTAACTCATCTTTCTCAAATCTCAGTTTCAAGTCATTTTTCCAAATCATAAATAAATTCACATTTTGCCTGTTTTATTATTTTTTCTAATTTTTCTTTTTTTATTTTTTCATTAACTCAATAATTTAAATTATCTAAAATTGTTCCATCAAATACAGAAGGTTCTTGTGTTAAATAACCTATATTTTTATAATAACTTTTTAAAGAAGTTTCATTTAATTTTTGTCCATCAACTTTTATTTCTCCTGAATTTGCTCTAATATATCAAGCAATTAATTTTACTAAAGTTGATTTTCAACTTCCAGAATTTCAAACAAAAGCTGTTATTTTTCATCAAGTTAAATTTAGAGAAAAATTTTTAAAAACTGGTTTTGTTTTTGTATATCAATAATTCAGATTTTTTATATTTATTTCTCAAATTTTATATTCAAAAGTTTTTCAAGAGTTATATCATTTTATTTCTGGAGTTTCATCAAAAAAATCCCACATTTTTTCTATTGATGTAAATTGTTTTGTAAAATCTTTAAAAAATGTCATAGAATTTGTAATTGATAAACTTAGTAAAGTTAAAACTCAAAAAATTCATACAAAAGTAGCAATATTAATATTTCAATCAAAAATTTCTAATCATAAATAAAAAATTATAAAAAGTTGTGTCCACATTACAAATCATTCAGGAAGTCTATAAAAAAGATGAATATATGGAACCATTTTTAAATTTGATTCAATAATATTTTTATTAATATTATCTAATTTACTTATTTCAACATCGATTTTTGAAGATTGCATTATTTCAAATTTACTCATTATAATTTTCACAAGTTTAGAAACATAATTATGCCGATGATTTTCTCTTTGTCTTCTATATTTTATAGTCTTAGTATTTATAAAAATTCAAATTATATGAATAAAAATATAAGTAATAAAAAATATAAATCAATACAATAAATTCGAAGAAAGTATCATATAAGAAGCAAATAAAAATATTACTAAAATTCCAAAAAAATTATAAGCAAATTCATTCAAACTTTTTGACCAAACATTCATTCAATTATCAATTAAAGCTGTTATTTTACCTGTTCAAAGATTTTCTATTTCATTATTATCAAGTTTTATAAATATTTCTAAATATTCTTTGTGTATTACTTTTCTAAAAGAATTTATATCTTCAACCCGTCACCATTTTCTTACAGAAAAATCCAAAATTTCATACAAAATATTTACTAAAGCATAATAAATTATAAGTTGAATAAATAATTCTTTATCATTATTTTCTATACTTGCAACAATATGTTTTATAAAAAAAATGTGAATCACAGGAATAAGTCAATATAAAAAATATCTTAATACTGATTTTAAAGTTATCAATCTATTTTCTTTTACTAAAGTAGGAGCAAAATATCTTTTTGTAGTTTGAAAAAATGTTCTTTCTTTTAATTTTTTTTCATTCATTTGTGTTTAATTTATTTTTTAGAAATTAATTTTTTTTTAATAATTATTATAGTAATAAATATCAGATTTTCAAAT
>JAMONT010000047.1 GCA_027066455.1 Candidatus Altimarinota bacterium | reverse complement strand
ATGTATTTTGTTTTCTTTGCTTTTGTAATATTTTATTTTTTCACCTGACTTTTGTGAAAAAGAATATACTGAAATAGATAGTGTTAAAATTAATAAAACTGCTTTTTTCATTTTTAATTATTTAAATTTATGGTTGCAAAATAACTTAATATAAATTCTATAATTTAGTTAATTAATGTTATTGAGTGTTAATTTTTAAATTTTGCCTAACGAGTTTGTATAAGATTTGTGCGACCTAAAATCCGTTAGGATTTTCGGTTTAAGCAAATCGGTTTGTTAGTATTTTTGTCGTTTAGTTTCAAATCAAATTTAAGCATAAATTTTATACGGTGTTAGCCAAAGTTATTTTGTTCTGTCTTTTTCGCATCAGTTATAATTTCAGTAGGATATTTGTATAATTCTAAAATTTTGATTGCATTTCTAGTCTTTAGTTTTCCTTCTTTTAACTTATGGTCAAATATTAGTTTCTCATTATCTATTAGTTCACTAAAGTGAAATAATTGGTAACTTTCTTTCTCTAATAAGTCGGTTAGTTCAATGTCGTGAGTAGATACTAAAACTATATGATTTATCTTATTAAGGAAAGATAAAATTGCTTTTCCTCCAGAGATTCTTTCAATTGTATTTGTTCCTTTGAAGATTTCGTCTAAAACAAATAAACAATTTTCATCTTTTTTTGAAGCATCTACCAATTCTTTAACAGTTAAAACTTCTTCAAGGTAATAACTTGTATTGTCAAGAAGGTCATCTGTTATTCTGATGGATGTATAAACCTTGAAAAAAGGAGCAGAGTATGCTTTTGCAAAACAAATATTCAAGGTTTGTGCTAAGATACTATTTATAGCAACTGTTTTTATAAATGTTGTTTTTCCAGACATATTAGAACCTGTTAATAGCATACTACTGTTAACCAAATCTAAATTATTGGGAATACAACTATTAATTAATGGATGATAAATATCTTTTGAAATAAATTGTTTGTTTTTAGTGAATTTTGGTACACAAATTAGATTTTGATTGGATTTTAATGAGGCAGTAGATATAGCAGAATCAATTTCACCAATGTAAAGAAACATTTTTTCAATACTCTCCTTTTCTTTAATAATAGAATCAATGAAGCTGAAAAATAAGATATATTCTAAATTGAATTGAATTTTAATTAGTTCAATAGGAAACCACAACAAAAATGTATATTCATTCTTTACATATTTTTCAAATCCAATAAATTCTGTTTTAAATTTAATTAAATCAATTTTATTCAAAAATGACAAGTCAGTATAATACGCTTTTATTTCAGGGCTACTAGCAAGTTTTTTACTCACTTTTAGACTTTTAGATAGTTGATTTACCCCATTTAAATAGTAATTAATATTTCCTTTATTTTTATAATGAAAAAATACATTTAGAGAGAAAATAGGAATCAAAAATAAAGAGAATACAGGATATATAAAAGTTAATAATAAGCAAACCAATGATAAAATTGATAATAATTTAACAAACCATAGTATTTTGGGTTTCTTAATTTGCTTTCCGTGAATTAATTCTTCTAAATAATATGAATCATTTGAGTTTAATTTTGATAATTGTATCTGACAATTTAATCTAAGAGTTTTGTTTGTTTCAAAAAGTTTAGTTAAAGAATCAAATTTTAATAATTTCTCAATACTTAATATTGTTCTTAATTTAAAATAAAGGTATTGTTGACCAATTTTAGAAGATGTTCTATCAATAAATTTGAAAATATCATCAATATCTATATCAATTTTTGTTTTTTCTGAAATTATGTGAAAAGCTTTATTTTTATGTTCATTATTTTCAAAATAGCTTCCAATAACATAAAAATTATAATATTCTCCTATTTTTGTTTTCCCCCAGTTTTCAATTAATCTTTTTTAAAGTTGTTCTAACTTTTTTTTCTTGGAATAATTATTGATTAAGAATATAATTATGGAAATAAATACAAGTCCTAAAATCCAATTCATATTTTTATTTTTTTTTGTATAATTTTGGATAACGGTTAGAGTATGATTTCGTTGCTGAAAATCCGCTAGGATTTTCGGACTAGAAATCAG
>JAMONT010000046.1 GCA_027066455.1 Candidatus Altimarinota bacterium | reverse complement strand
TCTATTCTCATATTTTGAAATTTCTCTCATAAAAATATATCTATTATATTTTTTGTTCCTGCATTTCAAAATATATGTTGAGAGTGATAATCATTACAACACAAAACAACATCACCTTTTGAATTAAATATTCTCTATGTTCTAGTCATATTGTCAAAATCCCAGCTTTTTCTAATCATTTAATATAATTATCAGTTGTTTTTAAAATTGTTTTTGTAAGTTTTGTTTTTAGCATTTTGAGAAAAATCTAAAAAATAAATTTGACTTTGTTAAAAATATTATATAAAAAAAACTAATTCTTGCAAATTAGTTTTTTTTGTATTTTAATTTTTTTCTATTTAAATAATCTAATAAATCAGGTAATCAAGCTGATATTAAAATTAAAATTCATCAAATAAATATATTTAAACTTAAACTTTCATTAAAAAATAATATTCAAAAAATTATTGCTAAAATAATTTCAAGTAATCATATAAGTCATCACAAACTTGCTTCAATATATTTTAATCATTCAAGTAAAAACCAAAATCATAAAAATGAAACAAAAGCATATAAAAATAAATAAATCCAAGCTAAATTGAATTCAAAAACTACTAATTCTTCTCACATTACAATTGCTAAAATTATATTTACAATAAATATTCCAATCCATCAAAGAAAAGACACATATAATGCTGAATAATTATTAGTTATTTTTTTTGATGAAGCACATTCTATTCAAGAAACAAATCAAGCAAAAATCATTGAAGCTCATGCAATAAATATTATATTTTTAAAATCAAAAGGAAAAATTATTAACATTCCTAAAATAGCTAAAAACAAAGAAAATATTTTTATTTTTGTAAGTTTTTCTTTTAAAAATAAAGATCAAAATCAGTACATAGTTAAGAGCATAGAAATAAAAAATAATAAATTTCATTCTCAAACTCATAAATAATTATATGCAAAATAAATTGGTGCTGAGGTAGAAGCCATTGCTATTAGAAAAACACTTAACCATTTGAAATCTTCTTTTTTTATTTTTACTATTTCTTTTTTATAAATAAGAATTGGTAATATAAAAAACATAATCATTAATCATTTTATAGCTCAATGATAAAAAACTCAAAAATCTTCAAAAAGTAATTTTGAAAATACTCAATAACTAGCAAAAAATATTGCTGAAAATATTACAAATATTATTCATTTAGTTTTGTTATTCATAGTTTTTGTTTAGTTTATTTAAAATATTTTTTTCTGGTTTCATAATAAAAAAGGTTAATGTTTGGATATAAAATAATTACTGTATATATTATGAAAAAATAATTTTTATCAAATAAAAAAATTTTTATAATACAAAAAAGCCTTTAAATAAAGCTTTTAAAAAAGTATAAAAAATAAATAGTGTCTAAAAAATTGACATTTATATTAAAAAATAGTAATATGTTCTTATAATTTTTAACTAAAAAAAATGAGTATTGAAAAAATTTTAGAAGGAATTTGATTATCAGAAAATGAAAGCAAAATTTATTTAGCTCTTTTAAAGTTGTGAAAATCTGGAATTACAAATATTGCAAAAATTTCAGGAGTTAAAAGAACAACTATTTATAATTATTTGAATCCTTTGCTTGAAAAAAATTTTATAAAAAGAAGTATTAGTTGAAAAAGAATTTTATTTATAGCTGAAAATCCAAAAAATCTTTTAAAAATTTTTGAAAAAAGAAAGAATAATTTTTTGAGCAAATTACCACTTTTAGAAGGAATTTATAATGAAAATAATACAAATACTAATATAGAATTTTATGAATGAAAAAATAATTTAAAAGAATTATATAAAAAAATTTGGTCAAATTGAAAAGATATTTTTACATTTTTTTCTCCTGAAATTTTTTATAAATATTTTACTGAAGAATTTGATTCTTCTTTAGAACAAAAATATTGAAAAACAAAAACTTTGATAAAAAATAATAACTTTTCAAAAAAACATATAGAAAATAATCCAAAATCTGAAATAAAATTATTACCAAAAAATTTTGAAATAGATGTTGATATAATTATTACTTGAGATTCAATAATTATGATTTCTTTTGAACCAATGTATGCAGTGAAGCTAAAAAATAAACCTTTATCTCAATTTCATAAAAATATATTTAATTTTTTTTGGAAGAATTAATTTTATTGGGAATATTGAGAATATAAAAAAAGTAAGCTATTTTTGATGATTTTCCTAATTGTATAAATGATTATCTTAATATTAAACGAAAAATTTTATGGAAAATAATAGCTCTTTGGAGATTTGAAAAAGTTTTTAAAATTTAATTAATAAAAAATATGTATTTAAAAAAATGAGATACTATAGGAGTTATCAGTTTATCTTCTAATATGTCTAGCCTTGTAAAACATAGAATACAAGTTTGAATAGATAATATAAAAAAAATGTGATTAGAGGTAAAATTTCCTAAAAATTTTTGGAATAAAAATAAGAATGGGAATAATTTTTTATCAATAGAAGAAAGGTTAGAAGATTTTTATGAATTATTAGAAGATAAAAATATAAAAATGATAATGTCATCAATAGGATGAGATTATTCAAATCAACTTTTAAGATTTATAGATTGGAACAAAGTAAAAAATAATGAAAAAATATTTATCTGATTTTCAGATATGACAGTTTTGTATAATTCTATACTAAAGAAAACTGGAATAAAAACATATTATTGACATGCTTTTTTAACCCAAATTTGTGAAAAAGATTTTTTAAATTCTTATTCACATAAATCTTTTAAAGAAATGTTTTTAAAAAATAATACAACAATAAAAATTTATCCTTCAAAAAAATATACAGATCATTTTTTAAATTGGTTTGATATAAATAATTTAAATAGAAATAGAATTTATAAAGATAATTCTTGATTTAAGTGGTTAAGAAAAGGAAAAATAAAATGAGAAATTATATGAGGTTGTATTCCTTCTATAAACCATTTATTGTGAACAGAATTTTTACCTTCATTTGAAAAAAAAATATTTTTAATAGACATTCCAGAAAGTGATTTTGATATAAAAAAATGATTTGAATTTAATTTATTACAATGATTTTTTTATGATCTATATAATGCTTGAATATTTGATGAAATTAAATGAATAATTCTAGGAAGATTATATAATACATCTAAAGATGAAGAAAAAAAAATTTATGATTTACTATTAAAGTTAACTAAAAATATTCCTATATTAACAAATTTTGATATTTGACATACAAATCCTATAGCAGTTTTAAAATTGTGAAGTTATGTAGAAGTTGATAGTGATAAAAATTATTTATTACAAAAAATTTAATAAAAATTAAGAGAAATATTTAATGTTTTACAAAATGACTCTTTTTTAAAAGATATATTAATATTAAAATCTAGTTGACAATATGAATATTCTAATTTTGATAAATACTAAATAATTTTTTATTTTAAACAAAATGCTCTTAATGAATATGATATTGTTAATGATATTTTTTTCAGATAAAGCTTTAAAAGAGAATAGTGTAAATTTAGTTTCTAAAATACAAAAAAAAATCTTGCATATTTTTACAAGATTTTTTTATATTTTTTAAAAATATTTTACTTCCTAAAAATCCAAATAATCTAAATCAACATTATCTATTTCTTCAACTCCTCCTCATATGTTATACATTTCTCCCATAACATCATCCATTTTTATAAAATCTTTTGGAGCTTTTATTTCTACTTTTTTATATTCTATTTTTCAAGTATTTTCTAATTTAAAATTAATAAGCTCTTTTTCTCATTCTTTTATATTAAACAAAATTTTAGCATTATTTTTTCAATTTTTTAAATCACTTTCTATATCAAATTTTCAAATAACTTTTTCTTTTTTAATATTTTTTCAAAAATTTTTGTAAGGATTTTCAGCTATTTCAAAATCACTATTTAATTTAAAATAATCTTTATCATATTTTCAGTTTGCTTTCAAAGAAAAAATACTTTCTTTTCCATCTTTTAAATTTAATTTTGTATCAAATTTTTTATCATCTACTTTTAAAGTAAAATCTATATCATTTCCGGTAATGTCCAAATTCATTTTTTCAATATTTCCTTTATAATCAGTTGTTCCTGAAATTTTTCAAGTAGTTTTAATTATTTCTTTTTTATAATAATTATTATAATTATTTATAAAACTTCAATCAAATTTATCTTTTTTATATTCAAAATTATAATCTAATTCATTTCAAGATTCATTTATATTTCAAACAATATTTACAGATTTTGCACTATTTAATCTATTTAAAACAATATTTGTATTGTTATAAATGTCTTTTTTATCTGCATTTAAATAAATTTTTATTTCTTTATTTCTTTTGTAATTAAATAAAAATTTTTCTCAAGAATATTTTTTTTGTGGTGGAATAATTTCTAAATTTACTTGAGTTAAATAATCTTTAGAAAATTTCAAAAATCCTTCCATTTTTTCCATATTATCATCTTTTACAGTAAATCATAATTTTCAATTTTCAAGATAAATTTCAAAATTATTATCTTCCATTTCTATTAATAATTTATCATACATTTCTTTTGTACAATAACTAGTATAAAAAAGATAAGGAATTAAAATTCTAGAACTTTTTATAAATGAATCACAAGCATTTTGTGTTGGAATCAGATAATATTTTTTTCAAACTTTTTTATAAGGAGTAAAAAGAGGTTTTTCTAAAGTTTGAGCAATACTTTTTTTAAGCCTTTTTTTACTAAATCATGTTAAAATATCATAAATTTCTTTTTCATTTTTAAAATAAGAAAATTCTACAAATTTATTTTTTCAAGCAAATTTTTTCAGCATTTCTAAAGGAACTTTTATTGTTTTTCATTTTCAGTCAGCTTTTAAATTTTTAATAAGCAAATAATATTTTCAACCTTTTTGAATAAATTCTAAATTAGTAGAAATATCTAAACTAAAACTGTCCCATTTATTTTGTAAATCAAATAAAAGTTCTAAATTAGTTTTTAAATGATTATCTAAAAATTGAGTATTTGATAAATAATTTTTTAAATCAAGCTTAGTTTTTATTTTTCAAAATTCTTTCATATCAATATTTAAACTAGCTTTTAAATCACCTTTTTCTTGAATATAAAGATACTTTTCAAAAGATTTTCAACTTTCATCAATTAATTTATTTATTTCTTTTTTCAAAATATTTTGTAGTTTTAAAATTTCAACTTCTCAAGATTTTTTATCAAGTTCATTTATTTTTTTAAATTTTTTTATTACTTTTAATCTTTTAAATTCTAATAATTTTTCCCTTAATTCTCCTTCTAAAATTCTTAATATTAAATATTCATTTTGTTTCATTTTTCAAGTAGAAATCATTTTTTCTACTTTTAGTAAAATTTTTTTAATTTTTTCTTCAGATTTTACTTGATTTATAAATTTTTTAATTTTTTCTTTAATTTCTTTTTCTTTTTTAATTTCTTTTAAAAAATCTTCTCAACCTTTTTCTCAGATTTGATGTGAACTAATAGCATTTTTATCAAAATTTATTGCAAAACTTGGACTAATTAAACTTAAAATAATAGTACTAACTAGAATACTTTTTCATACTTTTTTCATAAACTTTTTTTTAAATTAAATAAAATAAATTTGTTTTTAAATTTTTTTTTCTTGAAATATATTTTTTACAAATCATCACCAAAAATACTTTTCAAAAAATCAACAGTACTATCATCTCCAGTCTCATCATCTTCTTCTTCAACTTCATAATCATTATAATTTTCTGCATTAGGACCTTCTATTTCAACATTTTCTTCTAATTCATCATTATTTATAAGTTTAAATAAATCATCTAAACTTTCATAATTTTCTTCTTTATTTTCTGAAATTTTTGAATCTAATATTTCTAATAATTTTAAAAAATTAATTTTTGTAGATTCTTTTATATTTAAATTTTCATCTTTTAGTATTTTTATCAAATTTTTAGTTCTTTCTTGTAAATCAAGTAATTCATTATTATTTTTATTTTTTATAATATTATTAGCAATATTTCCTAAAATTTGATCAGAATAAAATTTTATTTGAGTTTTTGGAGCTTCAACTTTTGCCACAACTTTTATTGAATTATTCACATTTTCAGTTCATAAACAAACAGTACATTCTGCTCTTGTTTCAAATCAATTTTTTCAAAAAAAGTTTTGTGATTCTAAACAAGAATTACTAATAGAATTGTAATAATATCAATCTTTATAATCTCTTATATCTAAACCTAAAGATTTTTTTATTGTTTTTATTTCATAATTTTGTGTATTTAAACTACTATAAGTTTTTTTAGTTAAAATTTTACATTTATTTGTTCAATTTTGTAAATTATTTTCTATATTTTTTATTTGAGCTGAAAAATTTTGTTCCAAAGTTTCAAGCCTTTTTTTACTTTCTTTTTTAGCTTTTTCTTTTTTTACTTTCTCAAAAAATATTTTTTCTTGCTTAAATCTGTTTTCTTGTACTGCTCTAATTTTCATAAATTCTTCATCTGAGTATATTGTTCATCAACTAGGGGTAGCTAAAAGATTATCATTTTTTTCTGCTAAAGAATTACTATAAAATAATAAACTTAAAAAACTTATTAGTAATAAAAAACTAATTTTTTTTAATTTTTTTGGCATATTTTTTTGTTAAAATATAAAAATAACAAAAAGATTTTACTCAAAAATTTTTAAAACACAAAAAAAATATAACAAATTGACTTGCTATATTTTAAAAAGTATTTTTAAAATTTTTTTTTAAGTGTTTTTTGAAAAAAAATATAATTTCATTATTACTGAAACTCAATCATTTTTACTTCAAAAATAAGAGTTTTTCAGGCAAGAGGATGATTAATATTAATTTTGATATTTACTTTATGAATTTTTTATTTTAAAATTTCACATATTTATTACTAATTCACTTCCAAACTCTAATTTAACTAAAATTTTTCTAGAAAATCACAATATATTTTTTACTTGCTAGATGTAAAAGAGATTTTTAAAAGTGTTTGTGCTTTCATATACCTCTTTTTTGTATTAATTTTTTTCAATCAAATCATCATAATTCAACCATAAAATTGCATCTAAATGCAAAAGAGGAATTTTTAATTTTTTAGATAAATTAATATAAAAAGTTTTTATTTCTTGTTTATTTTTTTTAGAATTAGAAGAAGAATTATTATATTTTTCAAATAACTTTTCTAGTCTACTATCAATAGGAATCATTAAATTTTCAGGAAAATATTCTAGATAATTAAAAGTATTTCTAGCTCAATAAGAAAACATTTTTACAGCAAAAACAATAGTTTTTGCTTCAATTTTTTGATTCATAATTTTAGATAAATCTAAAGCTAATTTTTTCATATTTTTATAATAATTTTCAAAATCTTTTTTAGAATTATAAAAATTTTCTAATTTTTTTATTCTTTTTAATTTAGTTTCAATAAATCTTTTATTATTTTTTGTTTTGGCTAAAAAATTTTCAAATAATTCAAAAAATTCTTGAAAGTTTTTAAAAGTTTTATTTTCAAAAAATTCTGAAAATTCTTCCCAATAGTCTTCCCCTTTTCCTGATAATTGGTAACAAATCAAAGAATTAGCTATTATTAAAAATAAAAAGTTTGATATTTTTGCAGCCTCTTTCTCCCTATAAGGGAGAGAGAATTGAAGAGAGAGGGATAATTTTTTTAAAGCCAAAAATTGTCTATCTTGATTTTCAAAATAAATTGCATCTTTTAAAGAATATTTTTTTAGTTTGTTTTTTAGATTTTTCATTGTTTTTTATTAAATATTTTACTCAAAAACTTCTAAAAATTTTATCATCTTTTCTTTTACCCTTTCAATAATAGTTTTTCTTTCTAATAATTTTGGCTTATAATTCAAAGTATTTGCAACTTCTTCCATTAATGGAATTTTTTCAGTATACAAATAATTATTTAATAATATTTCAAATTTATCTTCATCTATTTTTTCTTCCTTACAAAACTTTTTAAATGCTTTTACTTTTTGCTTGTTAAAAAATTTTTCAAATTCAGAATTTATATTTGAAGAATCTTTAATATTTCATACATTTTCTTCTATAAATTTTTCTATTAATTCTTTTTTACTTCTCAATTTAACATCTCAAGAAATTACATCTAAAATAGCTTTTTTTTGATTTTCTTTGTATTTATCATCAACATCAATAAGATTTGCAAGTAATGAAATAATATAATCAAGATTTATTTCATCTCTTGTTATAAGTTCTAATTCAAAATCAACATCATCTAAAATTGAAACTTTCTCTTTATCTTTTCTTGCTTTTACTTGGTCATATAAGTCAAGATATTTTCATTTATAATCTTCAAAAGTTTGAGCATCAATTCAAAGTTTATTAAAATCAAAATCTACAAAAGTTTCTAAAATATTTTTTATTCTTATAAGTTCTCTAAATGCTTTTATAAATTCAAATTGTTCATTTTCACCTTTTAAATCATCAACACTTTCAATAGTTGGAACAATTTTTTCTAATTGATTTAAGGCTTTATCAAATTTTTTAACATAATTATCAAAACTATCCATTAAAATTATTTCTTTAGCTTCTTTATTAGAAAAAAGTGCTATTGCATCATCTGTATTTTTTTTCAAATTTCTAAAACAAACAATATTTCACTGTGACTTTTGTTCATTTAAAATCCTATTTGTTCTAGAAAAAGCTTGAATTAATCCATGATATTTTAAATTTTTATCAACATATAAAGTATTTAAAATTTTAGCATCAAATCAAGTTAAAAACATATTTACAACAAGTAAAATATCTATTTGTTTTTCTTTAACTTTTTTTGAAATATCATTATAATAATTATAATATTCTCTAGTATCCTTTGTAGAATATTTAGTTCAAAACATTGAATTATAATCATCAATATATTCATCTAATTTTTCTCTCGAGTGTTTATTTACTTCATTTTTTCCAATTTCAAATTTCATACTATCAAGTATAGAGTCTGCATCTTTATCATCTTCATTTGTGCCATAAGAAAAAATTGTAGCAATTTTTAAATTATGGTCTTTTTTCTTAAATAATTCATAATATTTTATAAGAGAATCAACACTACTCACACAAAACATTGCATTAAAATATTTAGAGTGAGTTTTTGAATGATGATTTTTTATTATATAATCAGTTATTTTTTCTAATCTTTTTTCATCTTCCAAAAGTTCTTTTGTATCAATATCTTCAACTTTTATATCTAAATTTGTTTTAGATTTTTCTTTATATTTTCCAATATATTCAATAGAAAATCTCAAAACATTTTCATCAGAAATTGCATCAGTAATTACATAATTATGAAGTTGTTCTTCAAATAAATCTTTTGTGGTTCTTTTATTATTATTATTTTTTGCAAAAATAGGTGTTCAAGTAAAACCAAACATTTGATGATTAGTAAAAAATTTTACTATTCTTGAGTGAGTTTCTCAAAACTGGCTTCTATGGCATTCATCAAAAATAAAAATAACTTTTTCATCTTTCAAACTTTCCATTTGTTCTAAATATTTTGCCTTTGAAATTGCTGTATTTAGTTTTTGAATAGTTGTTACAATAAGTTTTGTATTATCACTTCTAAACTGTTTTACTAATTGTTTTGTATTATCAGTTCAATCAATACTTCCTTTACTAAAACTATTAAATTCTTTAGTTGTTTGAAAATCTAAATCTTTTCTATCAACCACAAAAACAACCTTTTTTATTTCAGGAATTTTTGTTAAAATTTGACTTGTTTTAAATGATGTCAGAGTTTTTCAACTTCCTGTTGTATGCCAAATATATCAATTTTTATTTGTGTTTTTTACTCTATCTACTATTGCTTCACAAGCAAAATATTGATAAGTGTAAAGTCTAAAGACATTATTTAACAAAATAGTAAAAGTAAGTATACTGTAAAATAACTTAACAGATTACTTAATAATTACTTTTACTATGAATATAATATATCCAAAAAAAGCAAAAACACAATG
>JAMONT010000045.1 GCA_027066455.1 Candidatus Altimarinota bacterium | reverse complement strand
ATCATCGACTCCCTATCTTTTTCACTCTATATTCTATCTAAAAATAGATTTGATGTGTATCGGATGCGGTCTTTACTTTTTTTGTATATTTTTAAGTTTATCTATGATTTTATCAAGATAATATAATTTGAAATTTTCTAATAAATACCCTTTGATTGTGCCCTTTTTAGTTTTAATTTTTTTATTTAATTCTATTCTTATTTTTTTCCAAAATTTTAGCTCTTCAGTTAAATTTTCTAAAAAATGATGATGCTTATATCTTTCGTCTAAAATTAAGACAACTCTTCTTAAATCATAATGAGGAACTTCAATGAATATATCAATAAAATCTGTCGGCGTTACTTTTGAGAAGATGGGTAAATTATACAAAGAATCTTTAGAAGCTTCTAAAGATAGCATATCTTTAAATTTTGTAAAATCTTTATCTTTCAAACAATTCAGTAATTCAGCGGCACTGTCATTTAATGATTTGTCAACAGCTTTTTGATTAGCTTTCAAAATATACTCTTCTATAATTTTAAATTCTTTTGTTTCATTTCTATGAAATTCTAATGACAATGCACCAAAACTAAAATCAAGATGATATTTGCTTTTTAAATATTCTTTTTTCCAAATATCAATACAATTATTAATATTTTTTTTAGCTTGCTTTATTATTTGTTTTTCTGTTTTTTTATATAATTTTAAATTCGATAACTTAAGCAAAATTCCACTTACATGTAATAAAACTTCATGTTTTTGATATTCATTAGTAAAAAACTTGCTTTCTACTATTGCTAATAACTTCTTGAATTCTTCATCCTCCAGTTCGTTAAAATGCCACAGTTTAATCCATTCATCTTGATTTTCATCTAGAAAATATTTGCTATTTTTAAAACTATTTGCTATTTCTTCTTTTAGAAAAACTCCTTGATTCAATAAATTTATCCATTGAATTTTTGTTAAAATTAAATCATACTTATTTATAAAACTATATTTTTTTAAAATTTTATCAGTTGTTGTTTTTTCTTCACTGACTTCTTGAAACTCAGAATCTGACATTAAATCAATATTATCATGTTTTATAAATTCATTTTCATTTAATTTCCCACTTTTTAATTCAATTGATAGTACAAAAAATATTTGAATTAAATCTTCTATAAAACCTTCGTTCTTTTTATATTTTTGATCTATATTTTTGTAAAAATATTCAAAATCTAATACAGTTTGTCGAATATGCCTTAGATTATTGTATTTTGCCATAAGAAAAATGGAATCAATATTAGTCTTGTTTTTTTCCAAAATATTTTTTGCATCATTTGATAGTTCTATAAAATTGTTATAGGCTGAACTAAAATCTTGTTTTACATAGAATGTTTTTCCAATAACTTTTTCTTTGAAGTCTTTATATATATCATCCTGTTGTAATTTTTCTTCATTAGCAAGAATTATGACTTTAAAGTTTAACTGTTCTACTAAAGTATTTATATAGCCTAAAATAATAGATAAATCAGTATTTATTCTTTCTAAATCATCAAAAATAAAAATTATCTCTTTTTGTGATGACTTATCGTCTTTATCAAAAATACTAAGGTGATTAAGGTTAACAGAAATATTACCATCAGGGCTTGTATCATTATTCCAATCAATTTTCACACCAAATTTTAAAGCACTTTTTAATAAACTTGTAGTTAATTTGATAGGTTTTGAACTTAATATAGGATGTAGCTGTTGAAAAATTTGTTCATCTATTGATTCAATAGAATTAATGCCAAAAAGACTTACCCTAATAAATTTTTTCCCTACTTCTTGTGTTTCTAAAAAATTATTGATAAAAAATGTTTTACCACTTCCCCATTCTCCATATAATAACAATGCATATTCAGGAGAAACTTCTAAGTCAATGTAATATTTTAAAAAAATATCTATATGTTTATTCAATCTAGACTCCATTTATTAAGGAAACATTGTATCACATAATCCTACACAACATCAAAATAAAGGAACAGATAAAACATCCGTTTAATTTCAGAAACGCCCTGACGCTACCTTTAAATACCCACACCTCTTCCCACCGTATTGAAGCTACAATAAGAAGTAAAAGCGTCAATTAAGTTAGTATTAATTTTTAATAAATTATTATGTTCCATCTAATTTCACAATTGAGGAACCAAAATGTTGC
>JAMONT010000044.1 GCA_027066455.1 Candidatus Altimarinota bacterium | reverse complement strand
AATATTCATATTCAAAAAATAGTATACATTACAAATCAAAGACTAAAATCATTTATATTTCCTAGTAAATATAATGCTCCAAAAATAAAAACAATAAATATTATAAAACAATAAATATTATATAAAAAAATTATAAGAAAAAATCATAAAAAATTTTTTCTTAATAATTGAAAAGATTGATCAAATCTATCAAAAAATAGTGCTTTAATTTTTAACATAAAATTATAGAAATTAAATTTGTAAAATAAGATATAAAGATATATACTATAAATACTTTTAAAAGTAAATTTTATTATTTAATAATTAACAATATGTGATATATAAAAGAATTATTTTCTTCTAAATGAAGATGGAATAGATCAAAATTTTGGCTTTATCCTTTACCATTTTTTATATGATTAACAATATTTCTTATATTGTTGTCTACAATAAATAATAATAATCTAAATTATTTATTAACTATACTTGTACCAATGTGTATGTTATCATTATACTATATTGCTTTTACAGCTTATATAAAAAGATTACATGATTTAGATAAAAGTGGTTGGATGTCATTATTAATTTTAATACCTTTTGCAAATATATATATATTTGTTATATGTGGTTTTTTCAAATGAACTGTATGAGAAAATAAATATTGACCTGATCCCTTAGGTTGAACAAATATAGGTTGAACAAATACAAAAAGCAAAATTCCTAATGAATTATAAAAAACCTGATAAATCAGGTTTTTTATTTTACTTTTTTTTACCATATATTTTATAAATTAAAATCAGATAAAATAGGAATTGCTCAAAAAGCTCAAAGTTTATATGCTTTTTTAATATCTGAATTTTTTCTAATTTGTATATTTTTAAAATCATCAAGTGAAAATATTTCAGTTGCTCAATAATAATTTTTTAAAGTAAAATATATTTGATCTTTTTTAAATAATTCTAAATCCATTAAATCAAGATTATGAGTATTAAAAATAAATTGAGCATTTCAAATATTATTTTTTCAATTTTCTTTTAATCAGTGTATTACTTTTATTATTTTTTCAATTAATAAAAAATGCATATGTGTGTCAACTTCATCTATTAACAAAATTCAATTCATTTTTATTGTATCTAAAATTGGTCACAATAGAGAAAATAATTTTTGTGTTCAAAGTGATTCTTGTTTTTCTAAATTAAATCATATATTTCAAATCTTTTCTTCATTTTTATAAATTGGATGTATAAAAGTTGTTTCTATAATTTTGTTTGGAATAAATCTTTTTCAATTTATTTCAATAAAAGGTAAATTATTATTTTTAGAAATATCAAAATCATTTTCTTCTTGTTCTATATTTTCAATATTATTATCTGCACTTATAATAAAATTCAATATAGACTCTTTATCTATTTTATTATCTAATAACTCCCTTGTTAATCAACTTAAATTAATATTAGAATCAATAAAATTTACTCAATTAAAAAATTTCACTATTTTTGTTGCCATATATTTTCATTTACTATCAAAGTCAGAAAGTTTTGATATAAATGTTTGATTATTTCTCGGAAATAAATTATTTTTAAGAAAATCATCTTCCTTAAATCAAAAAAAGTCTTCTTCAATAGAAAATGTAGCCTTATTTCTATCAATTATTATTATTTCTTTATTTTTTTCAAAACATATTAATTTTTCATTAAAAATTTCTTTTTTATCTAATTTTAAAATATATTTATACTTTATTTTTTCTATTAAAAATTTTATTTCAAATTCTATTGGTTCTTCTTTTTTATCAAAATCTAATAAAAAAAAATCTAAAAAATGATGTTTAATTCATCATTCAATAGGATATTGAAAAGAAGTTAAAGTAATATCTTTTAAAAAATCTAATCATTTTAGAATATTAGTTTTTCAACTTGCATTTGCACCATAAAAAATAGCTGTTTTATTTAGCCAAATATTTTCTCAAGATTTTAATTTTATTATATTTTTATTATCTTTTAGTGTTCTAATTTTTTTATTTGCTTCCATTGAAAAACCTGCTTCATCTTTAAAAGAAAGATAATTTTTTACTTTAAAACTTAATAGCATAATTTTTTATTTAAATAAATATTGTTTCATAAGAATCTTTTAAATGATATCATTCTTATGAATTCACTAAGAATTATATCATTTATTTTTTATAAATCAAATTTTTATGTAAAAAAAATACATAACATAACATAACAAAAAAAGCAAAAAATTATTTTTGCTTTTTAGTATGGAATTGTAATTTATTTTATGTTACTAAATTTTGATTTTAATAACACATTAAGTAATTTGTTTTTATTTTCATCTGAATTATAGTTTATTGTAACTGTTAAATCGAATCAATTAACTAATCAATTATATAATCTTTGATTAAGTAAAATGGCATTAGACTTATTGTATATTGAAAATGTAAAATATTTAAATTTAATTCAATCTATTATTACTTCTTTTATATCAGATTGTTTTACATTTTCTCAAAATTTTTCTTTATAAATACTAAAAATAAAATTTTTTGTATCTAGAACATAATTATCCCATTTTCAATCTTTTACTTCATCAAAAGGTTCAATTGATGAAGTAAATATATTTGTTTTATCAATTTTAAAATCAATTGAATTTGTATTCACAGATAAATCATATTTTTCTATTTCTTCTCATACATATTTTTTAATTTCTTGAATTCATTTCTCATTAGATTTATTTTTTTCTAATTTATCCATAATTATAAAATTTTCTGGAATATAAACAGTCCATCAAATTTCTTTTAAAAAATATTTTTTAGAATTATATGTTTTTTCTATTTTTATTGATTTTTTATTTAATTCATCTAAATTTACAAACAAAATAGTTGCTAAAATTGATATTATAATTGTCATTACAACACCAATTAATATTCATTGTCATATAAATCTATATTTTTTAAAAAATAATAATATTAATCATATTCAAAAAATAAATACAAAAATATTTTCCAATATTTTAAGATTATCTGGTTTAATAATAAATGTATTAATTAAAACAATAAAAACTGATATTACTAAATATATAAATCAAATAAATAATGGTTTTTTCAATAATTCTTTCATAGTTAATAAATTAATTTATAAATTTAAATTATCAGAATATATTTCATCAAAAGTATTTGGTAAAGTAAAAAATAATTTTTGCTTTTTTAGTATAATAAAATAGTTAACTTGTAAATATTAAGGCTATCATTAAAATACATATTTTTTAGATAGATTTTATTTGTATAAAGTAATTTTTATATTAATTAAATGAGATATATAATTAAAAAGTTTTTGATATATTGGAGATTTTTTTTTCGCAATTTCTATTTTTTTTAAAATATTATTTAATTTCTCTATTTTAACTTCCTTATTTGTAATTTTATTGTTTAACTTTATAATATATTTATTAATAGTAATCACTACTAATTCCATCTCTCTAAAAGATAATTCTCTTATTTCAATATTCTTTTTAAAAGTAATTTTTATTTTTTTTCAAGTTGAATCTATACATAATCTTTTTCACTTAATTGTTATATTATCTTGACATTTTTTATATTTGGCATTATTGGAGGAAGTTACAAAAACAGTACTCAAATTTTTTAAATCTGTATAAACCAAAGAAATAATTTCCAATTCTTTAAGATTAACTATTTCATCATTTATTTTCTTTACATATTTTCCACCAATGAGTAATTCTTTCAATTTTTTTAATTTATATATTCATTCAGGTATACTAAGATTACTATTTCACATAAATAAAAATTCTTCTAAATTTTCTAATAAAGAAATATTTTTAGATATTTTTTTTATGTTATTATTATTAAGATTTAATACTTTTAATTGCTTTAAATTAAAAAAACATTCTGGTATACTTTCTATTTGATTAATATTTAAACGTATTATTTTTAATTTTTTAAGACTACATATTCAAACAGGAATATTTTTTATTTTATTATCACTAAAATCTAAAATTTCTAATTCTTTTAATTCCTGTATATTTTGTTGAATATTTTTTATTTTATTAGAATTTAGACTTAATGAATTCAATTTTTTTAATTTAAATATCCACTCTGGTATTTTTTCTATATCTTTTCATGCTAAATTTAAATATTTTAAATTAAATAATTCTTTTTTAGTATATTGTTTTCATATTAAATTATTTATTTTTTTAACTTCCAAATCAGAAAAAATCATATTCAATAAAATATCTTTATTATCTTTATCTTTTGATAAAGATAATTTTTTAGGTTTTCATCCAAAAGGATATAAGTTGAAGATTTTTGTAAAAGTATTTAAATAAAAATCATCTACATAAATCATTTGTGTTTTTATAATATTTCCTTGTTTTATTGATTTACCTTTTTTAGAAAACATTCTATCATAATCACATTCAATTATTACCTTCTTTCATATATTTTTTTTAAAAAAATCGTTTTTTTCTTTATCAAAAAATATTCATAAATAATTTCAATTTTTATCTGTTTTATTAATATTATTTGAATCCATTAAAATCAAATTTTTTTTTATTATTCTGTTATCTTCAAAATAATGTTTCATTTCAGCTTCAATATAAAAACATTTTTTATATTTTAATTTATTATCTGGCTTAGTTAAATTATTTTTTATTAAGAAATCATAACAATTACCATATTCAATAGTTCAAGTAAATTCATAAATTGTTCAACCTCAAGCTTTTGTAGAATTACCAATATTGAAAATAGAAATAATGCTAATTAATAATAAAATTATGATTTTTTTCATTTTTAATTTTTTTAAGAAAATAAAGTATTTTTTTAACCTTTTTATATAAAATAGAGGAAAAGTGAAAATTATTTTTTCTCCCTCTCAGCTTTCCTCTTAGCATATTCTTCATCTCTTTTTTTCTTCTCTTCTTCAAACTTCTTCACTTCCTCCTCACTTGGAATTCTTTGTAATCCTATTCTTCATTTAGCCAAATCTACTTGAATAATTTCAAAATCTACCATTTCTCAAGTTTTTACTATATCTTCTACTTTTTCAACTCTTGAAGGAGAAAGTTTTGAAATATGAATCATTCCTGAATTTCTTCCTTTGAATTCTACTATTGCTCAAGTTCAATCTATTATTTTTACTACTTTTCAATTCATTTTATCTCCAACTTTTGGAACCCATAACATTTCTTTTATTTCAAAAATTGCTTTGTCTCAAAATTCTTGAGTTTTAGCTGTAATTGTAGTTAATCAATCTTCTGCTATAGAAATTTTTAAATTATAATCTTTTTCTAATCTTTGAACATTTTCACCTCATTTTCCTATAACTGTTGCTATTTTATCAACAGGAACTTGCATAGTTAAAATAAGTGGAGCATAAGGACTCAATTTTTCTGCAACTTCTTTTTGAGCTTTTAACATTTCTTCTAAAATATAAGCTACAGATTTTTCACTTTGAGCAAAAGCTTCTTTAAAAACTTCCATAGAAAGTCATTTTATTTTTACATCAAGTTGCATAGCTGTAATCCCTTTTTTTGTTCTAGCAACTTTGAAATCCATATCTCATAAAAAATCTTCTTGAGCTTGAATATCTGAAAGAATTTTATAATTTCCTGTATTTTCATCATAAATCATTCACATTGCAACACCTCAAACTGGAGATTTTATTGGAACTCAAGCATTCATTAAAGCCAGAGTTGAACCACAAACTGAAGCCATAGAACTAGAACCATTACAAGTGGTAATTTCTGAAACAACTCTCACAATATATGGAAACTCTTCCTCATTTGGTAAAACAGGAAGTAAAGCTCTTTCAGCCAAAGCTCCGTGTCCTATTTCTCTTCTTCAAACTCATCTAAGCATTCTTACTTCTCAAACTGAATATGGTGGAAAATTATAATGATGAATATATCTTTTTGTTGATTCTTCCATCATTCCATTAACCAACATTTCATCTTCTGGTCATCATAAAGTTACAATACTCAAAGATTGAGTCATTCATCTTCCAAAAAGAGCTGAACCGTGAGTTCTAGGCAATAAACTTACTTCTGAACTAACATTTCTAACTTCATCTAATTTTCTAGAATCAAGCCTTTTTTCTTTTTCTAAAATATTTTCTCTCATTACTTCTTTTACTCTTTTATAAACTAATGCTCAAACATCATCAGAACTAATTGTTATTTTACACAACTCCTCTTGTCCCCTCTCCTCTCAAAGGAGAGGGTTAGGGTGAGGTTTTTCAATACAACCTTTTTCATCTAAAAAATCTCTTACTTCAATATCTAAATTATCCAATTCTTTTTGAAATTCTTTTTTTCCTTTATCATAAAGAACTTCCATTTTTTCTTTAGTTAAAAATTCTTTAACCAAACCATAAAGACTTTCATCAGGTTTATTAAATACAGGAATTATTTTTTCAATTCAAAAACTTTCTTCATAATTTTTTATAAAATCATTTTGAACTTCACAAATTTCTTTAATAATTTTATGAGAATATTCCAAAGCATCAATCATTTCTTCATCAGAAACTTCATTTCATCCAGCTTCTACCATAGTCAAAGCATCAAGAGTTCAAGCTGTTAATAAAACTAATTTAGCTTCATCTTCTTGAATTTTTGTAGGATTAAAAATATATTTTCATTCATTATCTAAAACAATTTTACAAGCAGAAACTGGTCATTCAAAAGGTGCTCAAGCAGCCATTAAACTCATACTAGCTCAAATTACTCACCAAAATCCCAAATCAGTAATTCAATCACTTGATAAAACTGTAGCAATTATTTGTGTATCATTAATTATTCATTTTGGAAACATTGGTCTTATTGGTCTATCAATAAGTCTAGAAATCAAAGTAGCTTCTTCAGAAGGTCTTGCTTCTCTTTTCATAAATCTATTTCCACCTATTTTTCAAGTAGCATAAAATTTTTCTTGAAAATCTACAACTAAAGGAAAAAAATCAGCTTTTTCATTTAATCATTTTTCTTTTATTCAAGCTGTAGTTAATAAAACATTTTCTTCATCACTAATCATAACAGAACCATTTATTAAAAGTGCTAATTTTCCACTTTCAAAAGTTAAATTTTTCCCAGAAATTTCATAAGTTTTTTTAAGAATTTTAATTTCAGAAGCATTTTTGTCAGATAATCCTATCATAATAATATTATTTTTTAAAATATAAAAGTAAATTGCTTTAGAGTATAATAATTTTTTGAAAAATTACAAAAAAAAGAATTAGTTTTTCTAATTCTTTTTTTTAATTCTTTACTATTTTTTTAATTATCTTTAATTATTTTTTTAATTTTTCTAATTTTTTTCTAATTCTTTACTAAAATCTCATTATTCAAACTTTCTAATCTTTCTCCTATTTTTTTTCATTCTAATTCTGGATATTTTTGCATAATATCTTTTCAAGTTAAAAAAACTATATTTTTTAGTACTTTTTTGAATTTTAAATAAATATTTTTTATCTCTTTTATTTCTTTATATTTCACAGGAATTCTTCCAGAATTATCTATTTCTCAAATAATTAATAATTTTTCAAACAAAGAATTCATCATAAATTTTCTTGCTTTTAATTTTCTCATTTCAACAAGCATAAATAATTTTATATGATTTTTTATAAGCCAAGTTATTTCTTTTTTTTGTGTATTTGTAAATTTTAACCTACAAGCTATTTTATTTTTAAATATTTCTGCTCAAATATTTTCATGATTATAATAATGTGCTTGTTTATTTGTATCAAAACTTAATGTATTATATTTTGCTATATCATGAAATAAAATTGTATAATATAAAATTAATTTATTATTTTGCAAAAGGTTAAAATCATTTGTTGATACATTTTTATAATATTTATTTAATTGTTCAACACACATTTTTGTATGAATCCAAACATTTCCTTCAAGATGATATTTATTTCAAGGAACTTTTTCCAAATTATCAATTTCAGGAATAATATGTTTAAAAAAATTTATATTTTTTAAATCTTCTAAAGCTTGTACATTATTTTTAAGTAAAATAATTTTATCTAATTCCTGCCTAATTCTTTCTACTGAAATATTTTTTAATAAATCAGTTTTTTGTTTTAATATTTCAAAATAATTATTATTTTTTAATTCAAATCAATATTTATTTTTAAATCTAATAAATCTAAGAATTCTCAAAGCATCTTCATTAATTCTTTTTTCAGCATTTCAAACAAATCTTATAACATTATTTTTTATATCTTCTATTCCTCAAACTGGGTCAATAAAATTTTCATTTTCAACATCAAAATAAATTGCATTACAAGTAAAATCTCTTCTTTTAGAATCTTCTTCTAAACTATTTGTAAACACAACTCTGGCAGGTTTTCTATTATTTATAGTTCAAATATCTTTTCTCAAAGTTGTGATTTCAAAAGCTTCATTTCATTCACTCACAATACAAGTTCCATATTTTTTACCTATTTCTCCAACTATTTTCAGAACTTTCATCATTTCATCAGGAGTTGCATCAGTTACCAAATCTATATCTCCTCACTTATTATTTCAATTCAAAATTTTTTCTCTACAAAAACCTCAAACAATATATAATTTTTTGTTTAAAATTTTTAATTTTTGTGAGATTTTTTTTATATTTTGCATAACTATTATTTTATATATTTTCTAAAAAACTGATTTAGAATTTTTGTTTCAATTTTATTAATTCAAAAGTTTTTGGCTTTTTCATTAAAATATTTAATTTTTTCTTCTAGAAAATTATTTAAAATTTGAATTTTTGGTTCTCTATCTAATTCTTCTCAATTTTTCTTTCTTTTTAATAAATTTAATATTTCATTTTTTAACTTCAAATTTATATTTTTAAAATCTTCTAATAAAATATCAAATTCAATAGGTGGAGCTGTATTATTTTTTTCTACCCACAAACAAGCAAGGATAGGTCTTAAAACATAGAAATATTTTTTAGTTTTAACTAAATCTCATTTCAAATATTCTCTGAAATTTGATTCTGCCATATGTAAATAATGAAAAATATATCATTTTGGAGAAAAATTATTTTTTTCAAGTTCTAATATTTTTTCTTTAAAGTCAGTATTTTCTTTATAAATAATTGGAGATTTTATCCATTCAGCCAAAGTTGAATTTGAATTTTGAAATAATTGTAAAGCCTTTTTTATATCCCAACCATTTATATCAATTAAATCAATAATTGGATATTCAATCACATCTCTTTTTTTATCAATAGACAAATAATATTCTTTTTTATGAATATAAATAAATCTAATATCATAATCACTATCTTTAGAATCAAATCCCCAAGCCCTTGAACCAGATTCAATAGCCAACAATATTTCCACATTATGTTCATTTTCTATTTTTTTTAATCTTTCTTGAATTTCCTGAAAGATTTTTGGTGTTATATTTCATTTCATAATTTAATTTTTAATAATTTAAATTTTTCAATTCTTCTTTTATAATTTTCTTATTTTTTCTTTCTTTTTTATATATTTTTGATTTAAATCAATTGTTTCGTCAATAAAAAATTCTATTGTCTGAATTAAAGCACATAGAATTTTCTGAAAACCAACTTCATTGTTTTATCATTAATCAATCCAGAGGACATCATTTAACTGCACAATTATGTTTTGAATAATCTCAAAAATTTCTGTGTTTAATTTTTTTGTCTTTTAAAATCTTCTCTTGATTCTTTTGAATATTTAAAAATAATTGATTTTCATCTGCAACTGTATAACTTTTTCATAAAAGTTCTATTTTTAAATATGTATTTGGATCTTTTACCTGTAAAAAATTATATGTTTTTCAAAAAACAGTATTATACAAATTTTTTATTTCAATTTTTTCTTCAATTGAAATTTTTGTATTTTCTAATAATGATCTATAAATTCAAAGAATATTAAAATCAGTATATTTTTTATTTTTTTCAAATAAATTAATATACTCTTTTTTTGTAAATGTATTATATTTTTTTCAAGTTTTCATATATATTTTTTTATAATTATTCTAAACTAATTTTTTTACTACATTTTTTTTTGTCTTTTTTTGTTGGTCTTTTTCTAAAAGAATGACAAGAAAATCATTTTGAATATGCTATATATTTATCATCAGGTTTTATTATATTATCATCTGGATTATATAAATTTCATAAAAACATTGATATCTCTTGAAAAGTAGTATATGCATTTTTAATTATAGAAAATTTATATTCTTTTAATATTGGATTACTAACAAAATGATTTTTCCATTTTATACTTCAAAAATATTGATTTTTTTCTATTGAATAATCAAAAGTTTCTATTATAAAATATGCTATTTTTTCATCATAAAATATATTTTTATATTCTGAATAATCTTTTTTTCTCATTGTTTTCACCACTCATCAGAATATCATTCAAGAAATAATTTTATTTTATCAATAGATATATCAAGAATTTCATCATTAATAACTAAAACTTCTTCTTTGCTTCTTAATCAATATTTTATTTTAGTTGTAATTATTTTAAATCAAATATTTTGAAATATTTTTATAAAATCATCATATTTATATGCAATTTCTTTACTATTTGTTATAATTCATTTAAAAGTTTTTTTAATATAAATAGTATATAATGGAAAAAAATCTCAACAAAATCATATTATTCATGGAAAAATAGTAATTTCATAAACATTTTCATCATTTTTAAATCAAAAAATATATCATTCAAAATTAAGTTCTATTTGTT
>JAMONT010000043.1 GCA_027066455.1 Candidatus Altimarinota bacterium | reverse complement strand
ATATTTATAAAATTTCTAAAGCAAATTGAAAATCATATTTAGAAACTATAAATTTTACAAATATAAAAGATGAATATAATAAAATTATTGAAGATTCTAAGGAAGAAATTAAAAAATTATGACATAAAATTGATTTAGAAAAATGATTTATTGAGCCAAATAAAAATTTGTATTTTAAAGAAGAGTTAGAAAAATTAAAGTTAGACCCAAATGAAGATTTAGATTTTGATAATTATGCTTGGTACTCTTTATTTATGCCAAGTTTAAATGAAGCTAGAGATGAAATAGGAAAAATAAAGGAGAATATTTATAATACAAAAGAATTAATAGAAAAATGAGAAAAAATGGATTTTGAATTAGATGTTCAATGGTTGGCAACATGAAGTTGGCCAGATTCTTTTACTTGAGCAAATGCAGAAAATACTAAATTTGAAAATTTTCAAACACTTATTAATCAAGCAAATGATCCTGATGTTAAGGCATATTTAGAAAATTATCATAAAGAATTTATAGATGATTTGAAAGAAGCAAAAACTACTTTTGAAGAATTAAAGAAAAGATTAAATGAGATTAAATGATATTATAATCAAGCAATACCTGAAGAAAAAGAATGATTAGATGAAGAAATAAAATGAATAGTTTCTTATATGACTCTTATTAATTGATTAGATAATGATAGTATTATGGCTCCTTTTGGTAATGCTTGAGAATGGATTCTTGATAAATCTTGAATTTGAATATTACATGATATAGTATCACCATACAATGGTCCTATAGCTGCTATTTTAATGGCTTGATTTATTGTTTCAGCAACTTTGAAACCTGGAATTGAGTTTGTAAAAAAATCGAAATTTGAAAGAGAATTAAATAAAGAATTTAAATGAGAAAAATGAATAGATAAAAATAAGTTAGAAGAATTATTTAAAGATTTAACAAAAGAACAAAAAAATAAAAATATAGATAGCTTAATAACAAAATGAAAAATAGATTATAATAAATTAACTATTTATGAATTAGAAAAAGTTTTAGAAGAAGTAAAATGAGAAAACTCTCCAGAAGTTAAAAATTTGAAAAAATTACAAAAACTGGTAGAAAATAAAAAAGCTTTATGAGATGAATTTATAGCTAAAAAATTAGAAAAATTAAAAATGAAAGCATTAAATTCTAATAAAGTTTTTTCTAGAGATATATTAATAGAATTATTTAGACTAAAAAGTTTTTCTAAAACAGCTTTAATAAAATTTTTTGAATGAGATATAACTCTTAATATTAGAAATCTTTTATGATCTAGAGTTACTTGATGAGTATTCTCTTGAGATAATATAGCTTTTGCTGATTCTAAAAATGCAGATAAACAACTTGAAAAAATAATAAATTTTGAAACAAGTATTATAAAAGAAACAGATAATTTAAAATGATTAATGTGAATAAAAAATTATGATATTACTAATGAGAAAATTCCAAAAATTGAAGGTGAGTTAAATAAACTAAAATTAAAATTAACTAATAAATATGCATTTGTTGCTAATAAAATAGTTGATGATATTTCTGATAAATTTTTTGTTGATATAAAACAGAAAGATAAAATAATAAAAGAAATCACAGAAGTATTATATGAAAAAGAATGATTAAAAATAAAAGATAAAAAAATAAAAAAATGACTAAAATGAGAAGAAAAGATTAGAGACATATTAAATGAATATTTAAAAAAATGAAAAAAAATAAAGAAAGATAAGTTTTTAGATACATTTAAAAATGATAAATTTAAAATAAATGAATATGAGAAGGATTTTATAAAATTACAAAAAGATATAGAATGAAATTCATCATTATTGAGAGAAAAAATCATAATAGAATTAAACGAAAAATTGGATATAACAGTACTAACAGATATAAAAGATAGTGAATTAGAAATATGAAAAAGTGATTATACAGAAATAAAAAAACTAAAAATTGAGCCTACTAAATTAAAATCAGCAATTGTAAAAGATTTAGCAAAATTAGATAATACTGAATATTCAGGACAAGATAAATTACTAAAAGATATAGCACCACAAAATCTAAAAACAGTAAAAGACTCTTTAGAAAAAATAGTACTAATAGAAAAAGAAATAGCAAAAGGTTTTCAAGATGATTTAAAAGAAGAAGTTAGATGAGTTTTGAAAGGAATTTATAATAATATAAAAATTAATGCTTCTAATACTACAGAAATAGAATTTGATGTAAGATTAGATGAATTATTAGATAAAGATGGTGAAATAAATAAAATAAAATGAGTTTTAGGAACAATAGATGGAAGAAAAGAATTTAATGCTGAATTTAAAGATGATATTATAGAAAAAATTAAAAAATGAATTAATGATACTTGAAAAGTTAAAATAGATAATATAAGTACAAATATAGATTGAGCATTAGAACTTTTTGAAACTGTAGAATGAAAGGGAAAAGATAATATTATAAAACAACAAGTAATAAAATGAATAAAAGACAAAATTATTTTTCCTAAAAATCAATTTGATAATTTTTGAAAAATTATAAAAAAAATGTCAGCATTAGAGCCTACTATAGAAGATTTTAAAGATAAAAAAGCATCTTTTGAAAAAGCAGTAAAAGAAATTGATTGAAATGCTTTAAATAAAATAGAAAAAGACATTTTAAATGAATTAGAAATAGAAAAATTAAAATTAGAAGCAAAATCTAATAATTCTTGAAATTTTTGAAATAATAATAATTGAGGTTGATGAAATAACTGAAATACTAATTCTTGAAATTGATGAAATAATTGAGGTTGATGAAAATATACTGATGCAGATTTAAAAATAATTGAAAGACTTGCTAAAGTTGAATGAATGATAGAATGATTAGAAAAAGCTTGAGTTTTTCAAAAAGAATCAAAAGAATGAGTTGTTATTAATAATAATATTCATACAGAAGCAAATGTAAATTCTAAAAATACAAATAATATTTTTACAGGATATAAAACAGAAGATGTAAAAAATAATTTTAAGCATAATTATACTGACACAATTCCAAAAGATAAACAACTAGAAAATAAACCAATAGAAATAGAAAATAAAAATAAATTAAAACAAATAGAATTAAAAGAAACTAATTATAATAAAAATATTGATTTATTAGACAGATTGGTTATTCAATTAGAAACAGAATTAAAATTTGATGATGTTAATATAATAAAAGGTTATCTTTCAACAAAAGAAGCTCATATAGAATTATGAGAAATCGAACCAAAGGAATTAGAAGCTAAATATAAACATGGCTATAATATTGAAGAAATAAAAAGTATGGAGGAATTAAAAAAAATTCATAGAAGAGGATTAAAAAAATTAAATATAAAAGCAGGAGAAATGTGAATTTCTTTTGATAAAAATGCTAAAATAAAAGATGTATATAACAAAATAGTTTTAAAAGATACAAAACTTAAAGGAATTAGTATTGATGATTTATTTGAAAGTGTAAGAAGTATAAAATAATTAAAAATATAAAAAATGTGAATTGATAAAAAAGAAATAAATATTCCTGAAAATCCTATTTTTGAAATAACAAAACAGGATATTTTAGGTTGAAAATTGGAACCTTTCACTAATTTATGATTAAGAAAATATATTTATGAAGCAAAGATTTTGCATTCTATGAAAGAAACAGAACTTAGAAAAGATTTAGAAAAACAATTTTTTAAAATTTTAACAAGATGAAATATTTATCCAGACAATTTAGATAAAATTCAAAATATTCAATTTTTTGAAAATTGAAAAGTTTTTGTTTTTTTAGAAAATAATAAAAAATTAGCTTTCAATCTAGAAAAACAAAATATCTACTCTTGAGATGAAGAACAAGTTAAAGAAAATAGAGAAAAAGAAAATAAAAAATCTGTTAAACTACTTGAAAAATCTAGTAAAACTCTTGATGCTATAAAAAGTATTTTTGAAAATAATAATAATGAAAAAAATGTTTTTAAATGAGATATTTGAGAAATAAATAGTGAAGATGTTGTTAATGATTCTATTAATTTTTGACCAGAATTTTTTTGAAAAGATTTGAAAGAATTGCAAACTATATTTAATAAAAGTTTTGATGTGGTTAGAAAAATTGATATAGAAAATTTATCTGAAAAAAACAGGGAAGAATTGTTGAAACAAGAAAAAGAATATTTAGAAATTTTTATGTGAATAGGTAATAAATATGAATGAGCAGCACCATATTTACAAGAAACTTTTACAGATTATTGAAATATTGCTGATGATATAGTAAATTTATCAAGTGATAAGCAAGCTTTGGATTATTTACTTGAAATACATAGAAAAATAGATAATAATGATTATCAAAGTGAAAATGTTGAAGCTTCTTATAAAGTTGTAATTACTATTTTACATCAGAAAATTTTTGATAAATTAGTAAAAAATGATGCTTCAGATGAGTATTTTTTAAGATATGCAAAAATAGTAACAGGTAGAGATAATCAGGAAGATGAATTGTTAGGTTTTGATGCTAATTTTAATAATGATAATATAGATGATAACCTGAGAGACCAAGAAAAAGCTAATGAAGCTATTTTGTATATAGTAAATAAAAAATGATGAGTTTTAGATAAATTAGGTAAAAGTGATAATTTTAGTGTAGAAGATAAAGAAGTAAAAGATAAAAATCCTTTTACAATAATAAGTGATTTTAGAAAAATATTTTATGAAAAATTTCCAAAAACTGGTTTAGCTAAAGCTTTTGAAAATAATTTAGCAAGTTCTTGATATGAAGATGTTTTAAAATTAAAAAAGGAAACAAAATATGATGATTTAAATGTGGCTCAAAAAACAAAAATTTCTGTTTTATATAGAGTTTCTAAAAAATTAAATGATTGAAAAAGTTGGGGTGAAGAATTAATGAGCTTTGAAAATCCATTTGATAATAAAAACTGATATATTTTAGC
This sequence comes from Candidatus Altimarinota bacterium, assembly GCA_027066455.1. GTDB lineage: Bacteria > Patescibacteriota > Gracilibacteria > BD1-5 > UBA6164 > JAMONT01. The sequence continues at coordinate 6,002 of JAMONT010000043.1, read as the reverse complement.
AGAATTTGCTAGTTTATTTGAATCAGTTGCAAATGATTATAGAGAAGAAACAAGTGAGAAATTGGAAGAAATTTTTGATGAAGATGATATTTCTTCTAAAGATTTTTGGTTTTGAAAAAAATCAGAAAATTTATCTTTTACAGATAAAAAAGTTTTTGATTTATCTTGAACAGATAAAGAAGTTTTTGATTTATTTCAAGATATTAATTGAAACTGAATTTTTGATTTAGGTGATAGTTCTATAGAATTATGGAAAATTGCTTGAAAAATGTGAGCAATGATATGAGTTGGTATATGAACAATGGCACTTATTCCTTGGGTTTTAGCTTGATCAGCAGCTGCTTGATTAACAGCAACTTTGACTTGAATAGCATTAAATCCAAAGTGATATGATACTTTTTGAGAAGCTTTTTATGATATATCAACTGATATTAGAAATTGAGTATTTTTTTGAATGCTTTGATGATGAATGTCAGCTCAAATTGAATGAAAGATTTGAACAGCATTATTAAAAAAATGAAAAATTATAAAATATACTAAAAAAGTAGCTAGTTTGAAACAATCAGGTTTATGAAAAACTAATTTAAAAGTTATGGTTTCAGATTTAGCATTATTATGAGTTTTACCAGAAATTCAAAGACAAAAAATGCTAAGGGAAAAATATTGAGAAAAAGAATTTTTGTTTGATAGAAAAGAAAAGCCAGAATTAACAAAAGAAATTCATCCAGATTTTTGAGAAGAAAAAGAAGAAAATTTGGTAGAAATAAAACCATTATACTCAAATCAAGAAAAAAAACCTGAAATAATAGATAAAGTAGAAGTAGAAAAAAAGATAAAAATAACAAAAAAATTTATAGAAAAATTAGAAGAAATATGAGGTTATGAAAATAAAATAAAAGAATTAAAAATAAAATTAGAAGTTTTGAATAAAAAATTAAAAAATTAAATAATAAAAATTTTAGAAAAACAGTTATAAAAATAAAATATTTTTTAAAAATTAAAATATGGTAAATGTTCTAGAAAGAGAAGAAACAACTAAAAATGTTATAGAAAAAGTTGTTGATTTTATAAAAAATATAGATTATCAAAATATTTTTGATAATACTAAAAACAAAATTTCTTCTATTTTAAAAAGATTTGAATATGTTCAAAAAGAAGAAAAGGAAAATGATTATTCTAAAGTTGCTGGTTTAGATTTAGTAGTAGATGAAAATCCAAACATAAAAAAAGCAACTTTGGAAATATTTGATGATTTCAAAAATAAAATTCCTAATTTTAAAATGAAAACAAAATATTATCTTAAAAAATTAAAATCAGAAGATATTTCTAATAAAGAAGTCTCAGAATTAGAAGATTTTATTACAGATAAATTTTTATGAATAAATAATTATTTTGTTGAACCAGAAGATCTTTTTAGCTGGAAAAATAAATTTGATGATAATGAAGATAAAATTTATTTTAAAGAAAGAAACCTTGCACAAATTCTAAATAAAATTGAAAGAAGGTTTTTTGATAATTTTGAAACAGTAGCTGATATTGCATGAAATTTTAAAATTTCTCAAGATGATGAGCAACAAAAAATATATTCTTCTTTAGAAAAAGATTTAAATATATCATATAAAAATATTTTAGATTATATAGAAAAAATAAAAAATTATATTACAACAAATTATTCTGATACTAAACAAAACATATTATTAAAACAACTAGATTTATTTTCTAAAAAAATGAAAGATTTTGTTGATAATTTGGAATGAATTATTAATATTAATTTAAATGATGAAGTTGAAAATCCTTCTGAAAATGAAAAACATACTAAAATTGAGAATCCTTCTAAAAATAATGAATTTAAAAATTTTTTTGAAAATGGAGAATCTCCTAAAGTTAAAAAACAGATATGGCCAAAAATAAATGAATTACCTAAAATAAAGGATAGTATTAAGGAAAATAATACTTTAGAAAATTTACCAGTAAAAAATCAAACTCCAAAACAATTTGAAAAATTTATAAAATACAATCATAGTGTTTCAGATAAAGTTTTTATTGAACAATTGAAAAAAAATTGAGCCTTAACAGAGGAAAAAATAGATTTTTCTAAAATAAAAACAATAAATGATTTACTTGAATTACAAAGAGAAGAATTTTCTAAAATTGAAAAAAAAGAAGAAGAAAAAAATGAATCAAAAGATAGTAATTTTATTAAAAATTGTGATAAAAACATAGAAGAAATACAAAAAAAATATTGATTAAAATCAATTTTAAAAGAAATTAGTTTTTATAAAAATAACCCTAACTTTATACAAATTGTTAAAGAACATTATAATAATACAATAAAAACATATGAAGATCCTATAAAGACTAATAATAATGCAATACTTTCATTAGAATATGCAGAAAAAATAATGTTTTTTCAAAATGAATTATTAAAATTAGCAGAAATAGAAAAAAAGCTTGCAAAAAACTAAAAATATTTTTTAATATAAAAATTATAAATAAATAAATTAAAAAGTAAATAATAAAAAAGTCAAATAATCTTTTGACTTTTTTTAGTGTTTGGAGTAAAATTGAAGGGCTTTGATAGAAAGGTAGTTTTTATTTTTAAAGAAAAAAAATAAAAATTTCCTATAGGTGTGAAATATCACCAAAAAAAGTCAGAAAGATATATATTTTTTCTGTAAAAGGTTTAGATTGAAAAATCTAAAAAATAACCTAGTTTCGGTTACAAAATTAGAAATGCTTGTTTTTTATAATTATGTAAAAAGCTTGATCAAAATATTGTTAAATAGAATATTTTGGTATGTGGAAGAACCACATTAAAAAAAATATTTTCTCTTACAAAAAAAGTTTTATTTAATTATTTTTACAAAGATAGTTTTTTAAAATTTTTTTGAAGGGAAAGAAAGGATAAAAATGAAATATTTAAACCCGATTAGTAGTTTAATTTTCACAGCAATAGGATATTATGTATTATTTTTTCTCTCACTAGAAGATTTTTCAAATCTAGTGAGAGGTGAATTTCTAATGAATACAGCATATATGATGCTTATTTATTTAGCAATTCAAGGTTTAGGCTTTGTAGCACAAAAGCCTGGAACAAAAGCAGCATTTTTGTTAGATTTGCTTTTTTCAATTTTACCACTTTTTTTAGTGGGAGCAGTTTTTATAAGTATAGAATCTGTCTATGTAGAATACAATCATTTTAGAAACCTATTTTTGCTTACATCATTAATAGATGTGATAATATTCACAATAGCTGGTTTTATATTAGCTATATATACAGATTTAAATGCAAAATCTCAGTAAACTATCAAAGCAAAATGAAGCAAAATCCCTATCAACTATTTTTTTAATAGAATTGATTGGGGAGAAAAAGCTTCACAAAATGAGACCAGTTTTTAAACTGGTCTCAAACTTTTTTTAGATTTTAAAGCTAACTTAGATTTGGCTTTTTTTAGTGCAAAAATATTTTCAAAAAAATTAATTTTGAAAAAAAACTTTTTTCTGTTATAATAAGGTTATTATAAAAATTAATCAAAAAAAATTATGAAAAAAAATATAACAGTATGAACACAAGATTTTAAAAAATTTATAGAATCAGGTGCTTTTTATGTTGATAAAACTAAACAAATAGAAAAATTGGTTAATTCTACAGGAGGTTATTATTTTTTAAGTAGACCAAGAAGATTTTGAAAAAGTTTGACTTTATCAACAATGAAATATTTATATTTATGACAAAAAAAATTATTTAAATGATTGTATATAGAAGATAAATGGGACTGGGAAACAACTAATCCAGTAGTTTATATGAGTTTTGCAGGTTATACAGATGATCAAAATATAAAAAAATATATGGATAGAAATTTGAAAGTTTTTATTAATGAAAATTGAAAAATAAAAGAATATAAATTAAAAGATTTTTGATGAGAATATAATTTATGATTTATTTTAACAAAAATTTATGAAAAAACAGGTAAAAAGTCAGCTGTTATTGTAGATGAATATGATAAATGAGTTTTAGTAAATTTGACAAATGTAGAAGAAGCAGAAAAAATGAGAAAATTTTTTATGAGTTTTTATGCTTGAGTAAAAGATAATGATAGTAAAATAGAAATATTTATGCTAACTTGACTTACAAAAGTTCTAAAAATGTCAGTATTTTCAGTTTTAAATAATTTAAAAGATTTATCATTTAATTCTCTTTGATATGATTTAATGTGATATACTTGGGAAGAAGTAAAAAATAATTTTGCAGAAGAAATAGAAATATTAAGAGAAAAAAAGAATTTATCAGATAAGCAAGTAAAAGAAAAAATAAAAAATTATTATAACTGATTTAACTTTTGAAATGATGATGATACAATATTTAATCCTTGGAACATAAATAATTTGTTTATAGAATTTGAATTTTCATATTATTGGGCAGATACTTGAATTCCTAGTGCAATTTTGAATTATATAGATAGAAAAAGAATTGATGTTAAAAAATTAATAGAAAGAGTAAATACTTGAAGACTTATAGTAGATGAAACAGATTTTAAATTGACAGATTTAAATAATATTAATGTTGCAGTACTTTTCACAAATGCTTGATATTTTACAATAAAAAAATCAGAAGATAATCTATATTTTTTGTGATTTCCAAATAAAGAAACAGAAAGTGTTATGATAAAATTTTTTTCTAAATTAATTTTACCAGAATTTGATGCAGCAATAATAAAAGAAATTTCAGATGAAATGTATGAATGAATAATTTCTGAAGATAAAGAATTATTAGAAGAAGTTTTTGAAAAAATGATTTATGAATTTATGTGAGAAACAGCTTATGAATGGATAAATAAAAATCCAGAATGATGGCTAAAAACTTTTATTTGAATGTTTTTAAGAATTAATAGAATTTATTATTATCCAGAAGTTCAAAATTTGAAATGAAGAAAAGATTTAGTAATTCCAGTAAATAATAAATATTATATTGTTGAAGCAAAAGTTAATGAAAGTGCAAAAAAAGCAATAGAGCAAATAAATAAACTTTATTTACCACAATTTACAGATTGAAAAGAAATAGTAAAAGTATGAATTAATTGGGATAAAGAAAATAAAAAATTTGATATTTTAATTGAAAGTGAGAAATAGAAAAATTGAAAGCAAAACAAGAAAACAAAAAAAATAATCAGAAAAATGATTATTTTTTTTTAAGATGCATTTTTAGCTTCTTCAGTATTTCAGTAATTTGGTTTTAAATAGCTTTTATTATTGATTTGTTGAGCATTTACCCACTGAGTTGTTTTATTCGCCATAGCTTCTGTTCAATATCACTTTATATTCCTAGGTAATCATATTGCTTTTTCAATTACCCATGGTACAGATTTAGCCAAAGAACCTACTAAATTTCCAGTTCATTTTACTCAATTTCATACAAAATTAACCACTTTATTTTTTGATTCTCAGTTATTTGTTATTAAATTGGCTAAAAATTCTGTAGAGATTCATTTAGTAAATCCTATTCATCTTTCTAAATTATTTGTAATTACATATTCAATAGTTTTTTGAACAGTGGCAAAAGGCTTATCTAATGCTTGAGCTACAGCTAATGCCATAGTAGATCATACAAAAGGTATTATTTTTTTCCAAGATCAATTTTTTACATTAGGATTAATAATATTATCTATTGGATGTCTAAAAGTATCTAAAAAGTTTTCAGTTGTTACTTTAACTGGTGAAAGTATTTGAGAAGCTGCAATTGATATATCAGATGACATTTTATGGATATCTTTATCCATTCATCATATAATAAATCAGTTATTTGTTTTATCAACATTTCATAAATTAGCAAAATCTAATACTCATTTTTCTTGCATTTTTGTCATAAATTTTTAGTTAAAAATTAAATTTGTTTTATATTTAAGTGTTAAGTCCAAAGACATTGTTTAATAAATTTATAATAATAAATATACCAAAACATACTATAAACAATGTTTTTTTATAAATTTTTCTTAATTGTAAGA
>JAMONT010000042.1 GCA_027066455.1 Candidatus Altimarinota bacterium | reverse complement strand
TTTCATTCATTTCTTTGTGGATTTATGAAAGAAATTTAAGATAAAAAAAGGTGCTTTTCAGCACACTTATTTTACATTAACCCAAAAAAAATTATAAAATGATTCAAAGAGTTAAAAAATAAAACAATTAATTGGTACAATCCTTTTTGAGATTGAAAAACTATTGAAAAAATATTTGATATAATTAAATTAAAATAAAAATATTTTCACAAAATTTTTCCTAAACCAACTCTCTAAAAAAATGCATTTTTTCCTCAGCTTCTCTAGTCATAGCTCAAATATGTGGAGTAATTAAAACCTGATTTAGTTCTAATAATTCTTTTTTAGGATTTTTTAAATTATTTTCTTCTTCCCAAACATCAGCAAAAAATCTAGAAGATTTATTTTCTTTCAAAAATTTTATTAAAAATTTTTCATCAATAATTCCTCATCTAGAAGTGTTTACTATTAAAACATCTTTTTTTAATAAATTTATTTCTTTTTCTCATAAAAAATTTTTTGTTGCTTCAAGTAAAGGGATATGAAAAGAAATAATATCAGACAATTCAAAAATTTCCTGTTTAGTTTCTACTTTTGTACAAAATTTATTTTCTTCAATTGTTTTTTTATCTAAAAAAGGATCAAAAATTAAAAAGTTTTCTACATTAAAAGCTTTTAATCTAGAGTAAACTTTTTTTCAAATATTTCAAAAACCAATAATTCAAACAGTTTTTTGAAAAAATTCATTTCACATATATTCAAATCTTTTTTCTAAACCTTGAAATCACAAATTCATATTTCTTGATAAATTCAAAATTCCAGCTAAAACCAAATCAGCAACACTTTCAGCATTAGCTAAAGGAGTATTTAGAACTTTTATATTTCTTTTTTCACAAAGTTCTAAATCAATTTTATCAAGTCAAACTCAAATTCTAGCAACATATTTCAAGTTAGGATAATTGTCTAAAAGCTTTTCATCAACAACAATTTTACTTCTAATCATTATAATATCTATTTCCTCATTTTTTGTAGCTCCTTTCTTATTAGTAGGTAAAGAGGATTTCGGCCCCTTGTGGGTCATGCTGTTAAGTGCAGGAGAGAGGGCTAAACTAAAAATTTCATTATTTTTTTCTAAATATTCTAAATATTCTTGTTTTATTTCTGGAAATTTTTCTAGTAATAATATTTTCATTTTTTTATTTTTTATTAAATAAATATTTTTTTCTTTTTTTATTCTAATAATCAAAATAACCATATTGGAATAGTATTATTTTCTCATGAAATTATATTGTCTGAAACTATAAAAGAATTTTTAATATTTTTTATTTGTTTAGTTGTTTTATTTTTTCATCAAATTTCAAAAGTATATGTTTTATCAAAAAATTTTACTAAAAAGTCTCATTTTTTTGCTGAAAAAATTTCTATATTTTTTACTTTTCTTATTTGTGAAATGAAAAAACTTTCTCTAATTGTTCAAATATTTGGATTTAATGACCAAATATAGTATAAATTTGGGTTTCATAAAAAAACTTTATATTCTTTTCTACTAATGTCTGATAAACTTCAAAACTTTGGAATAAGGCTTATTACTCAGATTTTATCTAATAAAAATAAAACGTCTTCTATTATTTTTTTGTCTACTCAAACTTTTTTACTAAGAGATAAAAAACTTAATTCATTTGGTAGGTTATTTCCTATAAAATAAAATATTTTTTTTAAATTTATTAAAGATACACTTTTAAAAATTCTAAAAGTTGGTAAATCTTCAATAATAATTTTTTCTGAAACTTCACGTAAAGCTTCTACAAAATCTTCAAAACTATAATCTTTTGAAAAAGGATAAAATCATTTTTCATTAAAATTTTCGAACCTTCCTAAAGAATAATATTTTCAATATTCTAAAGCCAAATCTTTATGATTTGATAATATATTTTCTAATGTTATTTTAGTATTTTTAATATTTTCTTTATAAAATAAATTTAAAAATTCGAAATAATTTAAAGTATGTAAATTATAAAATTTTCATCTTCTAGCTAAATCTATAGTTCCTAAATATAAATCTAAACTACTTGAACCTGAAAAAATAATTTTTGAATCAAATTCTAAATCAGAAATTGATTTAATAATATTTATCCAATCTTTATTTTTTTGAATTTCATCAATATAAATATATTTTATTTTCAAATCATTTGATAAAAAATCTATAAAATTAAATAAATCTGTACTTTGAATTATTGGATTATCACAAGAAAAATAAAATCATCAAGTTTCTTTTAATTTTTGAAGCATTAAATAAGTTTTTCAAATTCATCTTTCTCAATAAATTCAAATAAGATTTTTTGAAAAATCTATTTTAT
>JAMONT010000041.1 GCA_027066455.1 Candidatus Altimarinota bacterium | reverse complement strand
GTATTAGATTTTGTTTTATTGAATCTGTATGAATTTTGTAATTTATTTTTGTTAAAAATCTTTTTGCACTCCAATCTAAGTTTTTTATTTCTTGCTGTTTTAGTCTTTGAAATTCTTTTATAAAATAAACTTTAAATTTAGGACTTATCCACATTGCAAATTCAAAAGCAATATCTTTGTGAGCATAAGTTCATCAATATCTTCATGTTTTTGATATAATTCAAATAGCATTTGTTTCTTTTTGCCATTGTTTTACACTTAATTTATAATTATTTAATCAAGCACTACTTTTAATTATGGCACATTTGCCATAATTAAAATCTTTATTATTTAATTCTTCCCAAATACTTAAAAATTCAATTGTATTTCTATTTCTTAACCAATCAGAAACAAAAAAATCTCAATCTTTAGATTGAAGCATATCAGTAATACAAATATAATCTTCTTCATTTACTTTTGAAATCCTTATTTCAGTTCATAAAACATCAATATTTTTATTTTTCATAGTTTTATTAATTTAAAAATTTAAAATATTTATTTCACTTCTTTTTCTAAATTTTTAATATATTTATATCAAAAAATAAATATTACAATTCATAAAATAATATTTCTCCAAACAGAATTTCAAATAATATTAGACATAAAAAAGTCTCCTTTAATTTCAATATTTAAAAGTCAAAAAATTATAAAAAAGATTATGAAAATTATGAAAAAAAATTTATTTGAATTCATTTTTAATTTTTACTTGATAAAAAAAAATTAATAAATATTATCACTCTATTAAAGTTTTGTAATTGTAGTTTACTTATTTTTTAAATTTTTCAAGTTATTTATGTTTAAAAAAATATTTTCAATGATTTGTCAACAAAAATATCTAAAATATATATTTTTTATAGTTATATGATATGCTATTTTTTTGAGATTTTATGATTTATGAACACAATCTTTTTGGATAGATGAAGGTTTTTCTAGTTATTCAACAACTTCTTGGACAAATTTACAATATTATATTCATAATTTATCTCAACTTATAAGTTTTAAACTTTTTACAATTTCTGATTGGAGTGCTAGATTTCCTTCTGTTATATTTTCAGTTTTGAATATTTTTTTAATATATTTAATTTCTTATAATTTATTCAAAGATAAAAAACAAGCTATTTTTGTCACATTAATTTTTTCTTTTTTAACTTGGGAAATAATTTGGGCAAGACAAGCCAGATTTTATACTCTATTGCAATTAATTTTTTCATTAAATCTTTATTTTATTATAAAAACAGTACAAAATTTTTCTTTTAAATATCTGAATTTAGCTATAATATTTTTGTACATTTGAATATTATTTCATCCTTTTTTATGGTCTAGTTTAATTATTTTTATTTTAGGAATTTTTTATTTATTGTACTTAAATAGGGAAAAATTGAGTTTTAAAAAAAATTTAAGCAAAAAATATTTTTTAACTTTTTTTATAATTTTTATTATTCTTGCAATAGAATTTTTTAAATATTTTTTTTCTAAACAATGAATTTCTGTTCCTAATTCAACTGAAATACCACAAAAATTTATAGAAAATTATATAAAAAATTATTCTAATCATTTAAATGTTTGGCTTTGAATTATGCCAACTTTTGCAATTTTTTGAATGTTTATTTTAATTTATAAAAGAAAAATTTTAGAAACTATAGTTTTAAGTTTTTCTTATTTATTTATTTTTTATGTTATAAGTCAAAAATGATTTTTATATCACACAAGATATATTTTTATTTTATATCCTATAATAATCATACTTTCTGCTTATAGTATCTTTTATTTTTATGATTTAATTAAAAATAAATACTTAAAAAATTCTTTTTTTATAATTATATTAATTTCTATTTTATTTACAGCAAAATTTACTTTTTTACCACAAACTTATTATACTATTGATTACACTTCACCTCAACCAGATTTCAAACAAGCTTACAAAAAAATCCCAAAATGACAAGAAATCATTTCAGGTTTTCCAATGATGTGTGAATGGTATTATGCTAAAAAATGAAAATGCTTATATCATCTACCTGTAGATTATGTTTGAAGTAAACAGGCCCAAAAAAGAACTTTAGAAAGATGAAAAGATAATTATACTTGAATTAAATATTTACTTAATTTAGAACAATTAGAAAAATGAAAAAAATATTATTTTGTTTTAGATAATTTATCTATACAAAGAGCCATTTCTCAAAATATAATAAAAGAAATTTTTAAATCAGGAAAAATTATTTTTGATAATTGAAAAACTTATAATAATATAAAAGTTGTGGAATATATTAAATAAAAAAGATGGTTTCTGTATAATACAGAAACCATCTTTTAATTAATTAAATTTTTAAATAAAAACTTTTATTTTTTCATATTTTCAATTAATTTTTTAACTTCTTCTCAAGCAACTTCTTTAGATCCAAGTCATACAGCAAGAGCAAAAGCAACAGCCAGTGAACCTAAAATCAAAGTAAATGCTTGATTAACAATATCTCCACCAATTTGCATTTGTTGTAATGCCATAAAAGTAGTTAAAATGATTATTCCAAATTTAGCTACAATTGGTAAAATTTTTGAACTTGTAGCTGATTTTATAGCATTTGAAGCTAAATTACCAAGATACATACCAATTGCTAAAATTACAACTCAAAGAATTATATTAGTAGAAAAAGCAATAATTTCATTAATCATTGTAGAAATACTTCCAAGCCCTAGAGTTTCTGAAGCTTCAGTAACAGCAAATAATAAAATAAAAGCAAAAACTAAATTTCAAATAACCAAAGATGGCTTAGTTTTAGATTCAACATTTTGAAGTCAAATTAATCCTAAAACTTTATCAAAACCTACTTTAGATAAAAATTCTCAAATTAATTTAGAAATTATTTTTCAAGCAAAAAAGAAAATTACAATTATTAAAGCAGCAGCAAATAAATCATCTATATAACCTGTTATAGATCTTAAAATTGATTCTATTTGTTCAGAAATATCATCAAATTTTAAAATTGTTAAAACTTTAGGTAAGAAAAATAATATAATAACCCAATAAGCAATTATTCAAACACTTTCAGAAATATTTCATTGTGTTTGAATATTCTCAGATAATTTTTTATCAAAATCATTAGATTTAAAAATTTTTAATATAGTTATTTTTGCTATTGAAGCTAAAAGCCAAGCAATAAAAGCAACTAAACCTGCACTTATTAACATATCTACAAATTCTTTTAAACTACCAATTAAAGGTAATTCAGCTGTATCAAGTTTTGCATAATTTAATATTCAAATAAAAATAGTAAATATAAGTAAGAAATATACTATTTTAGAAACAATTTTTCAAACTTTATCTAAATCTATATTAACACCTATTTTTTCAAAAGTACTTTTAACAAAACCAGCTTTTCTTACTCACTTTCAAACTAATCAAGCAATTATTTTTGCAAAGAAAAGTGCAAAAATTAATGCACCAACAATGATAGCTCAATTAATTATAGCTTCCATTGATAAATCAATACTAGCTAAAAACTCATTTATTTTGACCATAATTTTTTAAATTATAAAAATATAAAATTATTTTTACTAAAAAATATTTCAGTAAAATTGTAAAACTATTATATGGTATATTTTGCTTTTTAAAAGTTTAAAAGTATTGACAATTATTAATACTATTTTTTTATAAAATAAAAAAACAAAAAAACTTGAATTTAATCAAGTTTTTTTGTAAAAAGATAATAAAGTTTATTTTTTAATTTGTTTTAATCTAGCAGCTTTTCCTGTTAATTCTCTGATAAATTTTATAGATTTTCTTCTAACTTTAAATTCTCCTAAAACTTCTATTTTATCAATAGTTGGAGAATGAATAGCAAATATTTTTTCTACTCAAAAAGCTCAAACTTTTTTTCTAACTGTAATAGTTTTTTCTAAAGCTGTTTTTCCAGCAGTTTTAATAACTATACCTCTAAATCTTTGTAATCTTTCTTTATTTCCTTCTTTTACTTTTAGGTAAACTTCTATTTCAAAACCAGTTTTTATTTCAGGTCTATTTTCTTGTACAAAACCAGATTGTACAGATTTTATTAATTCAGAATTACTCATTTTTTTATATTTAAAAATAAAATTTTTGTTTAAAAACGAGCATATCATATAATTTTTTTTATAAATTGCAAGTTTTTTTATTACTTTTTTTATTTTTCAACAATTTTAAAGTTTTTCTTTCATTTTCTTAAAAGTAAACTTCCATTTTCTAAAAATTCTTTTTCTAAATCTAAATTAAAATCTTCTACTTTTTTTTCATTAATAAAAATTGCTCCAGATTTAATAGAATTTCTAGCTCAAGAATTAGACTTTTCAAGTTCTGATTTAACAAGAGTTTCAAATAAATTTTCTCAAGAATATTTTATTCATCAAATTGCATTTTTAAAAGTTTCTAATTCTTCTTTATTTAATTTTTCCAAAGTTTCTATTCTAGAACTAGGATTTCAAAACATAAAATCACTTATTTTTTCTGCTAATTTACTTTCATTTTCTCAATGAATTATTTCTACAACTTTGTAAGCCAAAGTTTTTTGTCATTCTCTTTTTTCAGGTTCTAACATATGATTTTTTACTATTTCACTTATTTCTTCTTCTGGTAAAAAGCTAAATAATTTTAAAAATCTATCAATATCTCAATCCAAAGTATTCATAAAATATTGATACATAAAATATGGAGTTGATTTATTTTTATCAAGCCAAATTGCATTTCATTCAGATTTTCCAAATTTTTTTCAATTAGCATCCATTATAAGTTTATTTGTAACACCATAAACTTCTTTTCAAGTTTTTTTAGAAACTAATTCTATTCAAGATAAAATTCCGTCCCATTCATCACTTCAACCAACTTCTAGAGTAACTCATTTATTTTTATTCAGATAATAAAAATCATATCACATAATTAACATATATGAAAATTCAGCATAAGAAATCCATTGTTTTGGGTCTTCTATTCTTTTTTTAACTATATCTTTTCACATCATCCAATTAACTGTCATAAATCTTCAAACTTCTTTTAGAAAATCTAAAACATTCATATTTTTGAAAAAATCATAATTATTTACTATTTCATAATCAAGTTTTTTTCAAGTAATATTTTCTACATTTTTTATAAGTAAATCAAATTGTTTAGTAATTCCAGCTTGATTTTTAACTAAATCTTCTTCACTTAAAATAGGTCTTTCTTTGTCTTTTCATCAAGGATTTCAAATAGTTGAAGTTGCTCAACCTACAAGTAAAAAACATTTATTTCACTTTAACATAAAATGTATTGCCATTTGCAGAGCAACAAAATTACCAATTGTCATAGAATTTGCACTACAATCTACTCAAAAATAAAATTTTTCTCATCATAAATCAAACTTTTCAAAAGCTTCTTCATGTGTGTATTGGTGTAAAAAACCTCTACTTTCTAGTTCTTGTTTTAAATTTTTCATATTTTTTTTATTAAATTATTTTTTATATTTGTTTAGCTCTAATTATATTTTTAAAACTTTCTTTAAATATTTCAATATAATGTTCAACACATTCATCTATTTTTTTTTCTTTTGTTAAATGTATATTATTTAATTGAAAAATTTTTAAAGCAATTTTTATTTGAATATTTTCAATTGTTTCTTGAGTTTTTTTATTTTTAATTTCAGAATTTTTTTCTCTTTCTAGTTCAGTTATGTAATTCATCTTTTTATTTACACTTAATTATTAAAAAGATATTTTAGAGAAAAATTTTTTTTTGTCAAAACTTTTTTCTTATTGCAATTTCTAAAAAATGAATATTATAAAAAAACTTAATTAAAAAAATAAAAAAAAATGATAAATATAACTTCTATAAAAGGAAATATAATAAAAATACAAAAAAATACAAAACTTCTTGATATAGAGGAAATTTTGAATTCTAAATTTAAAGGGGAAGAATTTTTGCCAAATACTCTTGATAGTTTACATAATCCATACCTTTTTGCTGATATGAAAAAGGCTGTTGATAGAATAAAAGATGCAAAAGACTCAGGAGAAAAAGTTTTTATTTTTTGAGATTATGATGTTGATTGAGTAACTTCAACTTCTATTTTACAACATTTTTTTACAAAAATTTGATTGAAAGCAAGTTATAGATTACCTCATAGAGTGAAAGATTGATATTGATTAAAAAATTATTTTATTGATGAAGCAAAAAAATTGTGAGTTAGTTTGATAATTACTGTAGATTGCTGAACTCGTGATATTGAAATTATTAAATATGCAAAAAAAATTTGAATAGATATTATTGTTACAGATCATCATAGTGTTCCTGAAATTATCCCAGAAGAAGCTGTTGCAATTATAAATCCTAAGAGACCTTGATGTAAATATCCTTACAAAGATTTGGCTTGAGCTTGAGTTGCTTTTAAATTAATGCAAGCTTTGGCAAAAGAATTTTTTGAAGAAGAAGAATACAGAGATTATTTAATGAAATCTATAGATATTTGTGCAATTTGAACTGTTGCAGATTGTATGATTTTAACAGGAGAAAATAGAGTAATTGTAGAACTTTGACTTGCTCAAATAAAAAATTCTAGAAGCAGAGGGATTAGAACTTTACTTGAAAATGATTTAGATAAAGATTTGGATGCTGATGTTTTTTGATTTACAATTTGACCAAGATTAAATGCAGCTTGAAGAATGGATTGTCCTTATCTGGCTGTAAATCTTATTTTAAATAATTCAGATTCAGTGGAAAAAACTCTTAAAAAAATAGAAGAATTAAATGAAAAAAGAAAATTTTTAACTAAACAATTTGTAGAAGAATCTGAAATAAAAATTAATAAAAATGATAATTTAATTTTTTATATTTCTCGTGATATTCCACACGGAATTATGTGAATAGTTGCTGGAAGAATTACTGAAAAATACCATAAACCTTGTATTACTTTAAAAGAAGAAGATTGAAAATATGTTGCAAGTTGTAGGTCTCCTGAATATTTTTCAATGATAGAAATTTTGGAAAAAAGAAAAGAGATGTTTTTAGCTTTTGGGTGACATAAACAAGCAGCAGGTTTTTCTATTTCAAAAGAAAATTTTGCAGAATTCAAAACAAGTATTTTAAGTGAATTAAATAAACAAGATTTTTCTAAACATAAAAAAGAAATAGAAATTACAAAAATAGTAAAATTAGAAGAATTATGATTTTCTTTTTTGAAAAAAATAAATAGGTTTAAACCATTTTGAATGTGAAATTTGAAACCAGTTTTTATTATAGAAGATTTAGAAGATTATAAGCTAGAATTTCTTTGAAATAAATCAAGAGACCATTTGAGATTTTCTACAAAACATTGATTCAAAATGTTTGCTTTTTATATGTGAGATTTTTATGAAGAAATAAAAAGATGAATTAGAGAATGAAAAAAACTTGATTTAATTTTTGATATTTCAGAAGATAATTGGATGTGAAAAAAGAATTTGATGTTAAAAGTTGTTGATGTTATTTTGAGGTAAAAAAAATACTTTATCTAATAAACATTAGATAAAGTATTTAATCTTTTTATCAAAGCTCTTGCTGTAATTTGATATAATTTAGAATCAAGAACTTCTTTTATTCCATTATCATAAACAAAACTTATTTTTTTATCAAAAGATTTTAAAATATAAGGTTTATATATAATCTCACTAAAAGTAACTCAAAAATTATTATTTATTTTATCTTCTCAAAATTCTGAAATTAATGAAGGTTGAGCTGGAATTAAATAATCATTAGCATCATCAAAATAATCTTCTGCTCAGTCTTCACTTGCAAAATAAGCAAGTAATTTTTTTGCTATTTCAGTATTTTTAGATTCAATATTTATAACAAAATAATTATAATTTATAAATAAATCATTTTTTGTATTAGAAATTCTAGGAAAATAAGAAGCTAAAACATTATTTTTATCTCTCATTTTTCAGATTTGTCATAAAATTCTAGGATATCACAAAATAATTGCTAATTTAGATTTTCTAAAAAGTTCTATATCACTTTCATCAGTTTTTGTATTTTCAAAATTAATTCATTTATTATTATAATTCAAATAATTAGCAATAGTTTTAGTTGTTTGACTTGAAGAAACTGTAGAACTTCAGTCTTGAATAATCAAACTTGCCAAAATATCATTTGAATAAGTTATTTGTTTTCAAACTCATAAACCAATAGCAATTATAGAATTATCATATTCTTCTAATTCATCAATTATATTATTTATTCCAGACCAACTTGTAATATTTTTTGCTATATTTACTGAAAGTCATCTTAAAAGTTTTGAATTATAAAAAAGTCAAATTGATTCATAACCCAAAGGAACTCAAATTAAATAACTTAATTCTTTTGCTTTTCAATCTATTTCTAGATTTTCAGTTTTTATTAAATCTTTTGAAAAAATACTAGAAAAATTTTTCTTGAAATCACTTAAAGAAATATCATTAGAAGTTAATCATAATATTTTTGTATAAAAAGTTTTTTCACTTAAATCATTATTATTTATAACAAAAATATCTGGAGCTTTATCATTTAAAAAAGCTGAAGTTAAAGCATAATAATAAGTTTCATAATTAGAAAAATTTCTAACTGTAAAAACTACAGATTTCAATCAATTTTCAGTTTTATATTTATTAATAAAACCAATAAATTTTTGATCTGATTCTCAAACAGTCCAAATATTTACAGTTCATTTAGTAGAATTATTAGTGTTTCATTCTTTTTCACTTCAACCTGAAACAAAAAGTATAAAAATTATTATTACAATTATAAAAATTCATAATCAAATAATAAAATATTTTTTATTATTAGACATATTTTCAAAATCAGGTTTTTCTATATTTACCATTTTTTATTAATAAAGATTAAGGTGTTTTTATTTTAACACAAATTTTTTTTATTATCAAATTTTTTTTTAAGAATTGGATAATAAATGCATATGAATGTGCATTACTTCTTGTCATCATTTTTCTCAAACATTAAAATGCAATTGATATCATTCATCAATTTTCAAATCTTTTGCAACTTTTTTTGCAACAAAAAACATTTCAGATAATAATTCTCTATCAACTTCTTCCAAATCATTAATAGTTGGAATTTCTTTTTTTGGAATAATAAGTAAATGTGTTTTTGCTAAAGGTTTGATATCTTTTATAACAATTATTTTTTCATCTTCATAAATAATTGTAGAAGGAATTTCTCTATTTATAATTTTTGTAAATATAGACATATTTTTTTAATTTAAGAATTTAAAAATCATTGTAATCAATAACATTACTATCATTTCCTCTTTCAGTTTTGTCAGTATCTTTTTCTATAATATTACTAAAACTAGTATTATTTCAGACAGAAAAATTATCTAAACTACTTTTTATAGAAAAGACTAATATGTAACCTAAAATACTCATAACTACAAGTGAAAAAGTTAATCAAAAAGTAACTTTTTTTATGTGTGGACTAAAATTTTTGAACTTATAAGCATGAATCTTAGCAACAACAAAAAATCACCAAATTACTATTATACTAAGAGTATATGTTCAAAGAACTAAATAAAACATTTTGTATTTTAATAAAAATAAATTCAACAATAATATTATATGTTTTTTAGTTTTTTTTGCAAATTTTAGTTTTATTTAGTTTTTTATTTGCTTTTTTTTACTTTTTTTTATATAATATAAGTATTAATAAATATTTGTAATAAATATTAAAAAATTTTGCATTATTAATTTTTTAAAATAAAATGGCTAAAATACACTATAATTGAGTTGATTTCAATATTCCAACTGAAATAATAAAAAAACATAAAAATCTTATAGATTTGGTTTTAAATACAGAATCAATGGATAATGAAGAAAGACAATATTGGTTTGAAATAATGTCATCAATGACAGTTGAACAAATTGATAGACTTTTTGATATTTTAGATACTGAAAGGAAAAAACTTTTAGAACTTGAAAAAAAATATCAAGAAGAAATAAAACAATTAAATGAAAAACAATTAATTGAATGGCAAGAATTTCAAGCTAAAAAAAGTAGAGAAAAAATAATGAAAGAAGAATGAGCAGAAAAATGAGGTGATGCTGAAGATATTTTAGCCTGATTAGATGATTTATAAAAAAAATCTAAAAAATTATATAAAATAAATTTTATGAATATTAAAAAAATTATTGATAAATTAGAAAAATTTTTAGAAAAAAAATCTAAAAAAAAGAAAATAATTGTTATATATTGACCTACAGCTTCAGGAAAAACAAATCTTAGTATTGAAATTGCAAAAAAAATAAATTCAGAAATTATATCAACTGATTCAAGACAAATTTTTAAATTTTTAGATATTTGAACTTGAAAAATTAAAGAAGAAGAAAAAGATGGAATTAAGCATTATATGCTTGATATTATAGAACCAAATAAAAAATATTCTGTTTGAGAATTCAAAAATCTGGCTACAGAAAATTTGGAAAAAATTTATGAAAGCTGAAAAATTCCTATTTTATGTTGAGGAACTTGATTATATATTGATTCTCTTATTTATGATTTTAAAATTCCAAAAATTCCTGCTTCAGAAATTTTAAGAAAAGAATTAGAAGCAGAAGCAAAAAAATTTTGAAAACAATATTTGTATGAAAAATTAGTTAAATTAGATCCAGAATATGCAAAAACTTTGCACTGGAATAATCTGCAATATGTGATAAGAGCATTAGAAATAAAAATAATTTCTTGAAAATCTAAAAGTGAATTTATTCAAGAAAAAAAATTGAAATATGATGTTTTATTTTTAAATTCTTATGATTGAGATAGAGAAAAATTATATCAAAATATTAATTTTAGAGTTAAAGAAATGTTTGAAAAATGATTAATTGAAGAAATAAAAAAACTTTTAGAAAATTGATATAAAAAATATGATTTTTGATTAAAAACTATTTGATATAAAGAAGTTTTAGAATTTTTAAATTGAGATATTTCCTTAGAACAAGCTATTTTACAAGTTCAGCAAAATTCTAGAAATTATGCAAAAAGACAATTAACTTGGTTTAAAAAATATGAAAAATAGAATTTTTTAAAATTACAATAAAAAAAATAGTCAAGGAGAAAAACAGCTTTTTTCTTGTTTTTTTTTGATATTTTTTTATAATAAAAAAATAAAATATGAGTTAATATAAAAAATATCTTTTTAAAAAAAACTATGAAAAAAGCTTTTACTCTAATAGAACTAATAGTAGTAATAACAATATTAGCAATTTTGTGAACAATAGCATTTATATATTGGCAAAGTTATGTAAAAGATACAAGAGATGCTGTTAGAACAACAGATTTATGAAGTATGATAAAAAGTCTAGATATATTTAAAATAAAAAAATGATATTTGCCAGAACCAACAGATTTTAAAATAGTAACTTATAGTTGAG